>JAVFAQ010000030.1:0-14736 GCA_034002325.1 Flavobacteriales bacterium
GACAACAACATGGGCCTGTTCAACTTCAAGTCCGCCGCCGGCGAGGCCATGCGCAAGGACATGGAGAAGAAGATCGAGCGCCTGGGCCGCGACCGCTCCCGCCTCCAGGACCAATTGCGCGAGCTGCAGAAGGAGATGCGCTGAGTTCCCGGCGCCACCGCCATAACTTGGTGCCATGGAACGCCGCCTGGCCATGTGTACCAGCCTTATCGGCGCCCGGCGGCACCGTGTACGGTCCGTGCGGCCTGCGATCGGCCGCCCCGCCCATCGACCCACCGCACCGTGAAGCTGCCCGATCGCCACCGGGCCGCTGAATGGGGCCGCCGCGCGGTGCCCATCATCATGCCCGCCGTGGCCCTGGTGCTGATCGCCTGGGTCTACTTCCTCGGTGTGCGTTCCGAGCGCACCGGCTTCGTGGACCGCGTACTGGACCCCGGCATCAAGCGCCTCACGCACCCGGTGCTCAACGCCTTCCGCGGCCGCCCGCCCGAAGTGCCTCTGCTGCGCGTGGAATGGCCGCCGGCCGCATCGGGCACGGACTCCACGGCCGCCCCACCGGTCCCCGGCTGGACGGAACTGCCGGCCACCTACAACGGCGACACCGTTCTGCTGCTGGTGGACCTGGACGGTGCGGCGGGGCCGGACGACGCCCTCCGCCTGCGCCTACCGGCCGCCCCCTGGGGCATGACCACCGCCACGGCGCGGCCGGCCACGAGCGATGCGCCGCTGTGGGCCTGGTGGTTCACCGCCGTGCAACGGGCATGGGGGGCACCGATGCTGGCCACCGAACTGGTGGAGGTGGACATGGGCGACCGGGCGGGCGGCCTGCACTTGATGGAGCAGGAGATGGACAGCGCCTGGCTGGCCGCCCATGGCGCGCTGGTGGCCGTGGCCCTGGACGATGCCCTGCTGGCCAATGCGCGCCACGCCATGGCCCGACGCGACCATCCCGCGCGCCCGCCGGCCCAGGCCGATTGGTCCAACGCGCCGGTACGCATGGTGCAGGCCGCGCAGGGGGCCGAAGGGGTCTTGGCGGCGCAACGTGCGGTGGAGCGGTTGGAGGCCTTCCGCAGCGGCTCCGCGCCCGCATCGACGGTGCTCAACACGGAGGCCGCCGCCCGGCTGATGGCCCTGTGCGACGTGATGGGCGCCGCCGGCACCATGCAGTGGTGGAACTTCTGGTTCGTGCCCGACAGCGCCACCGGCCGCCTCACCATGGTGCCCATGCGCATCGAGGCCGGCCGACCCACCGAGGTCCTCCAAGTGCTGCACACCAGTGCGCCGTTGCGCTGGCCCATGGAAGGCACCTCCTTCCACGACCGTCTCTTCGGCGACCCGGTGATGCACCATGCCTACATGGCCTGCCTGGACAGCCTGAGCGACCCGGAGGGATGGACCGGGACACGGGCCCTGCTCGCCGAGGACCTGGAGCATCGCTACCGCATCGTGCAGGCCGAATACCCGGGCACCGTGCTGGACCTGGGCGTGATGGACCATGGGCGGTCGTTGGCCCACCAGGAACTGCATCCGGCGGACCCGGTGCTGGCCCACACGCAGGGGGCCGTGGGCGGCCACCACCGCCTGGTGGTCGCGTCGGTGCATTCGCTGCCCGTGGTGGTCCATGGCGCGGTGAGCGGCACGGACACGGTGCCGGCCCGGCCGCCCCAGTTGCTGTGGCCGCGCCGCACCGGCAGCCCCCTGTCATTCGTGCCCCTGCACCTGCAATTGCCCGTGCGCCCCGGGGAGGCCGTGCAGGTGCTGGCCGGCGTGCAGGGCATCGCCGACACCACCGCCGTGCCGGTGCGCGCCTGGAGCACCCTGCCGGCCAGCACCGCGCCATGATCGGCGGCGCCGGCTATATTGGTCCCCGCGAACCAACACCAACCAATACCAGCATACCATGGGCATGATGAAGGAGTTCAAGGAGT
Source organism: Flavobacteriales bacterium (assembly GCA_034002325.1). GTDB lineage: Bacteria > Bacteroidota > Bacteroidia > Flavobacteriales_F > PHOS-HE28 > PHOS-HE28. The sequence continues at coordinate 1,929 of JAVFAQ010000030.1, forward strand.
TCGCCATGAAGGGCAACCTGGTCGACATGGCCGTTGCCTTCGTCATGGGCGGCGCGTTCGGCAAGGTCACATCGGCCTTCATCGACGGCATGGTGATGCCCCTGGTGGGCCAGATCACCGGTGGGGTCGACTTCAGCAGGATGAAGTACGTCCTCACGCCCGAGGAGAAGGATGCCGGGGGCGAGGTGGTCGTGCAGGAAGTGGCCGTGCAGTGGGGCGCCTTCGTCACCGTGGCCATCGAGTTCCTGGTGGTGGCCTTCGTGATGTTCCTGGTGATCAAATCCATCAACAAGATGAAGCGGGAAGAGCCGGCGCCCCCGCCGCCCGGCCCCAGCAACGAGGAGAAACTGCTGACGGAGATCCGCGACGCGCTCAAGCGTTGACGGCCCGTACGGTCCCGATGGAAGGCCCCGGTGCATGGCATCGGGGCCTTCGCTTTTCGGTGGAAGGGGCCGGCAGGTTCAGCGCAAGGCCCCGGTGACCGGGTCGAGCACCAGCCCGTCGCGCTCGAAGGCCCGTGCCAGATGCCCGTTGCGCAGGGCCTCCCCGGGGGTGCCCGCCCAGGCGTGGCCGCGGTCGATCACCAGCAAGCGGTGCGCGTGGTCCAGGGCGGTGCGCAGGTCGTGCGTGGAAAGCAACATCGCCTTGCCCTGCCCGGTGGCGATGGTGCGCAACAGCCGCATGATGCGCACGCGGTTCACCAGGTCCAGGAAGGCCGTGGGCTCATCGAGCAGCATCACGGGGGTGGCCTGGGCCAGCGCGCGGGCGATGACCACCTGCTGGCGTTCGCCGTCGCTGAGCCGGTCCACCGGGCGCCGGGCCAGGTGGGCGATGCCGGCCATGTCCATGGCGGCCTCCACGGCGCGGTGGTCGGCCGGGGCGAGGCGGCCCAGGCGGCCGGTCCAGGGGTGGCGTCCGAAGGCGACCAGGGTGCGCACATCGAGCAGGCCGGTGGCCGCGGGGGCGGGTGTCACCAGCGCGATGCGGCGCGCGCGCTCCGGAGCGCTCAACGTGCGCAGGTCGTGCCCGCCCGCATGCACGTGCCCGCGCAGGGGCGGCAGCAAACCGGCCAACGTGCGCAGCAGGGTGGATTTGCCGCTGCCGTTCACGCCGATCAATGCGGTGAGGGCACCGGGCCGCAGCTCCAGGGCGATGTGCCGCACCAAGGCGCGGGCGCCATGGCCCACGTCGAGGTCGACCGTATGGAGCAGGGCGGGGCTCATGCCGAAGAGGACCAGCGGCGGCCGCGCAGCAGCACCCAGCCCACCACGGGCGCGCCGAGCAATGCGGTGACGGCGTTGAGCGGCACGCTCCCGCCCTGGCCGGGCAGCCGCACCACCAGGTCGCAGAGCAGCGAGAGCACCATGCCGCACAGGATGGTGGCGGGCATCAGGCGGGCGTGGTCGGCGGTGCGCACCATGCCGCGCACCACGTGCGGGGTGGCCAGGCCGAGGAAGGCGATGGGCCCGCAGAAGGCGGTGATGGTGCCGGCGAGCAGCCCGGCCACCGCGATCACGGTGCGCCGCACCCGGGGCACGTTGGTGCCCAGCGCGGCGGCCTGCTCCTGGCCCAGCAGCAGGGCGTTGAGCGGTTTGGCGAACAGCAGCGCCATGCCCAGGCCCACGGCCACGGGCACCAGCAGCCAGGCGAGCTGCGCATTGGTGACGCCCGCGTACGAGCCCATGCCCCAGAGCACGAAGCCCTTGAGCGCCGCGGGCGGCCCGGCCGCTTGCAGCACGCTGATCAGCGCCGAGCACAGGTAGCCCAGCATGATCCCCACGATCAGCAGGGTGTGGCCGTCGCCCACGCGGCGGTCGGCCAGCAGCATGAGCAGCAGCACGCCGAGGGCCCCGGCGAAGGCCCCGGCCACCAGTGCCAGCTGGGGGGGCAGGGCCAGCATGGGCAGCAGCGGTGCGCCCAGCATGAGCAGGGCCACGCCCAGGGCGGCACCGCTGCTGATGCCCAGCACCGAGGGGCCGGCCAGCGGATTGCGGAAGAGCGTCTGCAGCATCAGGGCGCAGGCGGCCAGCCCGGCGCCGGCCGCAGCGGCGGTGATGGCCCGGGGCAGGCGCAGCTCCCAAAGGATGGTCACGTGGCCCGGATCGGCGGGGCGGCCCAGCAGCACGTCCTTCAGGGCCGGCCACGGCACGGCCACCGGGCCCAGCGCCAGGTGCAGCACGAACAGCGCGATGCCGGCCAGCGCCAGCAGGGGCAGGGTCCAACGTTCCATGGTGCGCACCGGGCGAAAGTAGGGGCGGGCGGTGGGCCATCGTGGATAACTTGTGGACAGTCCGACCCCGGCCCGGGCACCTGGGCCGTTCATAGCGATTATTCTTGTTGGGCGAACAAATTCCGCATCCCATGGAACAGAACGATCCCCGTACCGGGCCGGCGCCCACGACAGGAGGTGGTGGCCTCGATAAATTCACTTCGTTCATCCGTCCTTTCCTGCGGCTGATCGACACCGGGGCGTTGTTCCGGCTGCCGTTCATGTGGCTGTACGTGGTCTTCGCGGTGCTGAACATCATCGGCATGGTGGTGAGCATCATCGGGATGTTCCAAGGCGGCGGGGCGGTGGGCTTCTTCATGGGGCTGGTGGGCCTGCTCGCCTTCTGGGCCGGTTTCCAGGTCTGGTGGGACCGCCGCACCAAGGTGGCCCACATGGTGGCGCGCGACGCGGACTTCGTGGCGTTGCCGGTGTTCTCGCATTTGATCCAAACGGCCGGTGAGTGGGCCGGCGCGATGATCACCGTGGCCGGGGTGCTGAGCAGCCTGGTGCTGGCCTTTTCCGGCGGGCGCGGCGGCACCGGCATGCTGCCCTTGAGCGACATGATGCCGTTCCTGGGCGGCGCCCCGCTGATGGGCCTCATCATGGCCCCGATCATGGGCTTCGTGGTGATCGTGGTCTCGCGCGCGCTGGCCGAGCAGATCCGTGCCCTGGTGGCCATCGCCAACAACACGCACCGCACCGCGGAGAACACCCGGCGCTGAGCACCCATCGGGACGGGGGGGCGGTCGCCGGGCGGCCGCCCCCGCTGTTCTCTCGCCCCCCGATCCCTGCACCGCCCCCTGACCGCCGCCCATGCCACGCCCCGGGAAGACCATCCGCACCCTGACCGGCCCGGGCCTGCCCTTGCTGGCCGGGCTGTGGTGCTTGGCCCCCGGCCTGCCCACGGCCGAGCGTTGCGAGTTCCGGGTGCATTGGCGGGAGCAGGTGGTGGGCCATGTGAAGGCCAGCCGCGAAGTGGTGCAGGGCACTACGCATTACCGCATGACCTCGTGGTCGGAGTTCGACCTGATATGGAAGCGCGAGGTACACAGTGACCTGCACACGCGATACACGGGCGACCGCCTGAGCCATTGCACCAGCTGGGTACGGGTGAACGGGGCGCTGCGCGACAGCAGCCACATGACCGTGGGCCGGCCCGGCTGTTACGTGCATCCGCGCGCGGTGCCGGCCTGTGCCGCCGGTGCCCCATGGGCCACCGCCCGGTTGTACTTCGCGGAGCCCGTGGGCCAGGGAGCCATCTTCGTGGAGAGCCTGCTGGCGGACCGGCCCTTGCAGGCGCTGGGCGGCGGGCGCTACCGCCTGAGCTTCCCCGGGGGGCACGCCAATACCTATGTGTACGACGACGGGCGGCTGCTGGAGGTGCATGTGGACCGCGGCCTGTTCCAGTTGGTCTTCCGGCGCCGGTAGGCCGCTCCTCCCACGCCCGCACCGTTCGTGTAACACACGGGCGCCGCTGCGGGCCGCCGGGTACCTTCGGGCCTTCGCATGATCCGACTCACCGGCATCCACAAGGCATACCGCACCGGGGCGAACGTCCTCCAGGTGCTCAAGGGCATCGACCTGCATATCCAGGGCGGCGAGCTGGTGAGCATCATGGGCGCATCGGGCTCGGGCAAGAGCACCCTGCTGAACATCATCGGCATACTGGACAACCACGACAGCGGCGACTACCTGCTGGACGGCATGCCCATCCGCGGGCAGAGCGAGGCCGAGAACGCCCGGTTGCGCAGCAAGTACATCGGCTTCGTGTTCCAGAGCTTCAACCTGATCGGCTTCAAGAACGCCATGGAGAACGTGGCGCTGCCGCTGTACTACCAGGGCGTGGGCCGGCGCGAACGCAACGAGCGCGCGCTGGCCATGCTGGAGAAGGTGGGCCTGCGCGAATGGGCGCACCACATGCCCAACGAGATGAGCGGCGGCCAGAAGCAGCGCGTGGCCATCGCCCGGGCGTTGATCAGCGACCCGAAGATCATCCTCGCCGACGAGCCCACCGGCGCACTGGACAGCAAGACCAGCGAGGAAGTGATGGAGCTGCTCACCAGCGTGAACCGCGACCTGGGCATGACCGTGGTGATCGTGACCCACGAACGCGAAGTGGCCGCCGCCACCCAGCGCGTGATCTACCTGCGCGACGGCCTGATCGAGAACGCCCACTTGGACCCCGCAACGTTGGTGGAGCATGGGTGAGGGACAGGGCAGAGTTGTCGGTTGTCAGTTGTCAGCCTGCCTACCGACGCCACTGACAACGGACAACGGACAACCGACAACTGACAACTGACTGCTGACCACGGACCACGATGTTCGACAAGGAAAAGTGGCTGGAGATCCTCCAGAGCATCGGGCAGAACAAGCTGCGCACGGCCTTGACGGGCTTCGCGGTGTTCTGGGGGATCTTCATGCTGATCATCCTGCTGGGGCTGGGGTCGGGCCTGCGCAACGGGTTCGCGTACAACTTCAGCGGCACGGCACAGAACAGCATCGGCATCTGGGGCGGCGAGACGAGCAAGCCGTGGAACGGCCTTCCGCCGAACCGGCAGGTACAGCTCACCGAGGGCGATGTGGCCGCGCTGCGCCACAGTGTGCCCGGCGTGCGGGCCATTTACGGCAGCTACCGCGTGTGGCGGGGCAACAGCCAGTTGCAGTACGGCACCAACTACGGCAGCTACAACATCCACGGGGTGGAGAGCGACCACCAGAAGATCCGCCCGAAGACGATCGAGCAGGGGCGCTTCGTCAACGAGGTGGACGAGGCCCAGGTGCGCAAGGTGATCGTGCTCGCGGCCGATGCGGTGAAGGAGCTGTTCAAGGACGAGGCCCCGCTGGACAAGTGGGTGAACGTGAACGGCGTGCCCTTCCAGGTGGTGGGCGTGTACCGCTTCGACAATGCGAGCCAGGGCGGGCGCATGGGGCGCAACCCCGTGTTCGTGCCGCTGAGCGCCGCCCAGCGCGTGTTCAACGCCCAGAACTTCGTGGACGAGATCCGATTCACCTTCGCCGACGCCTCGCTCGAAGGTGCGAAGCAGGCCGAGGAACGCACGCGCCAGACGCTGGCCCGCCGCCACAACTTCGACCCCACCGACGAGCGCGCGCTGTGGCTGGACAACGCCGTGGAGAACGTGGCCACCTTCAACAGCGTGTTCACCGGCATCACGGCCTTCATCTGGTTCATCGGCATCGGCAGCTTGGTGGCCGGCATCGTGGGCATCGGCAACATCATGCTCATCGTGGTGAAGGACCGCACCAAGGAGATCGGCATCCGCAAGGCCATGGGCGCCACCCCGGCCAACGTGGTGGGGCAGATCCTGATGGAGGCCGTGTTCGTCACCGCCGTGTTCGGATACCTGGGGCTGGCGCTGGGCGTGTTCATGATCGAGGGGCTGGCCACGGTGGTGCCCGGCAGTGAGTTCTTCCGCGAGCCGAGCATCGACCTGGGCACCGCCGTGCAGGCCCTGATCGCCATGCTCGTCGCGGGCACCCTCGCCGGCTGGATCCCCGCACGCCGCGCCGCCGCCATCCGTCCCATTGAAGCACTGCGTGATGAGTAGGGAGCAGTTGTTAGTTGTCGGTTGTCAGTTGTCAGGCCTGCCTGCCGACGCCACGAACCGACAACCGACAACTGACAACTGACAACTGACAACCGACAACCACGAACCAACGATGTTCGACCGTGAACGCTGGAACGAGGTGATGATGACCCTGCGGCGCAACAAGCTGCGGAGCTTCCTCACCATGCTCGGCGTGGGCTGGGGCATCTTCATGCTGGTGATGATGCTGGGCATGGGCAACGGCCTGCGCAACGCGGTGATGGGCGGCTTCGAGGGCTTCGCCACCAACAGCTGCTTCATGTGGACCATGCCCACCACCAAGCCGTACGCCGGTTTCCAACGGGGGCGCCGCTTCCATTTCGACAACGACGACATCCGGTTGATCCGCGACCGGGTGCCCGGGGTGGAAGTGGTATCGCCGCTGCTGCAGTTGGGCGGCTGGCAGGGCGGCAACAACGTGATGTACGGCGGCCGCACCGGCGCCTTCTCCATCCTGGGCTGCGAACCGAACGTGCTGCAGGTGGAACCCGTGCGCATGGACCAGGGCCGCTTCCTGAACCAGCTGGACCTGAACGAGACCCGCAAGGTGTGCGTGATCGGCCGGCAGGTGGTGGAGCGCCTTTTCATGGACGAGGAACCCATCGGCAAATACCTGCGCGTCAATGGCGTCTACTTCCAAGTGGTGGGCGTGGTGCGCCGCAAGAGCAGCGCCGAGATGGGCGACAACCCCGAGGCCAAGATCTACATCCCCTTCACCACCTTCCAGAAGGCCTTCAACAGCCTCAACCAGGTGCATTGGTTCAGCCTGATCGCCAAGCCGGGCGTGGACGTGGCGCAGATGGAGAAGGACGTGAAACTGCTGATGGCGCGCAAGCACCGGGTGGACCCCACCGACGAGATGGCCTTCGGCAGCTTCAACCTGCAGGACATGTACAACAAGATGAACCTGCTCTTCGTGGCCATCAGCGGGATCAGCTGGATCGTGGGCATCTTCTCGCTGCTGGCCGGCGCCATCGGCATCGGCAACATCATGCTCATCAGCATCAAGGAACGGACGAAGGAGATCGGCATACGCCGCAGCATCGGCGCCACCCCGCGCATGATCACCGGCCAGATCGTGCAGGAGGCCCTCACCCTGATCCTGATCGCCGGCTACTTCGGGCTGCTGGCCGCCGTGGGCGTGCTGGAGGGCATCCGCGCGGCCGTGGGCGACGACGCCGACTTCCTGAAGAACCCCGGCGTGGACCTGCGCGTGGCCCTGATCGCCTTCACCATCCTGCTCATCGCCGGCCTGCTCGCCGGCCTCTTCCCCGCACGCCGGGCCATGGCCATCAAGGCCGTGGACGCATTGCGCGCCGAATGATGGAGAGGGGTGGACATATAGTGGGCAGTTGTCAGTTGTCAGTTGTCCGCCTGCCTGCCGGTAGGCAGGGCTGCCGACCGGCATGCTTCCAGGAGAACCTGACAACAGACAACTGACAACAGACAACGGACAACAGACAACGGACAACAGACCATCCCGCCATGAAACGCATCCTCAAGTACCTCCTCCTGATCGGCCTGGCCCTGCTCTTCGTCTGGACCATGGTGTTCCTCTACCGGAAGAGCGCCACGCGGCCCGATGAGTTCGCGCTGGAGAAGCCGCGCCGCACCGATGTGGTGAAGAAGACCGTGGCCAACGGCAGCATCGTGCCGCGCAAGGAGATCCTGATCAAGCCCGTGGTCAGCGGCATCATCAGCGAGCTGTACGTGGAGGCCGGCGACATGGTGAAGAAGGACCAGCCCCTGGCCAAGATCCGCATCGTGCCCGACATGATGCAGCTGAGCAGCGCCGAGCAGCGGGTGAGCGCCGCCAACATCGGCGTGCAGAACGCGCAGATCAACTTCGACCGCAACAAGCCGCTGGCCGACAAGGGCGTGATCAGCGCCGCCGAGATGCAGACCTTCGACATGGCCCTGCGCACCGCCAGGCAGGAGCTGGCCGCCGCCGAAGAGGCCCTGAAGGTGGTGCGCGACGGCATCAGCAACAAGAGCGCCGGCAACACCGTGGTGCGCAGCACCATCGAGGGCATGGTGCTGGACGTGCCCGTGAAGGAGGGCAACAGCGTGATCGAGCGCAACAACTTCAACGAGGGCACCACCATCGCCGCCATCGCCGACATGCGCGACCTGATCTTCCAGGGCAAGGTGGACGAGAGCGAGGTGGGCAAGGTGCGCATCGGCATGCCCGTGGTGCTCACCGTGGGCGCCATCGAGAACGCCAAGTGGGACGCCGAGCTGGAGTACATCGCTCCCAAGGGCGTGGAGGAGAACGGCGCCATCCAGTTCGAGATCCGCGCCGCCGTGAAGCTCAAGGCGGGCGAGAGCCTGCGCAGCGGGTACAGCGCCAACGCCGACATCGTGCTGGACCGCCGCGACAGCGTGCTCACCGTGCCCGAGAGCGTGGTGACCTTCAACACCAAGGGCGACAGCGCCTTCGTACACGTGCAGGAGGGCACGGGCAAGGAGGTGAGCTGGCGGAAAGCGCACATTCGCACCGGCCTCAGCGACGGCATCAACCTGGAAGTGGTGGCCGGCATCGACACCGGCGCCGTGGTGCGCGGGGCGAAGAAGGAGCCCGGTGCCGGGGCGCAGGTGAGCGTGGGGAATTAAGTCCGCAAGGCTTCCAGCCTGTCGCGCCGGAAAGTCCGACAGGCTTCCAGCCTGTCAGCCGGAAAGTCCAACAGGCTTCCAGCCTGTCAGCCGGATCGTGGCGCGACAGGCTGGAAGCCTGGCGGACTTTATGTTTGCGCCCCGACATGGGCACCGTCTACCGCAAGATCGGCATCATCCGCGAGGGCAAGCAGCCCGTGGACCGGCGTGTGGCCCTGGCCCCCGCGCAGTGCGTCCGGGCGATGGCCCGGTTCCCCGGCCTGGGGATCACCGTGCAGCGCAGCGCCGACCGCGCCTTCACCGATGCCGAGTACATCGCCGCCGGTGTCCCGGTGGTGGATGACCTCAGCGACCGCGACCTGATCATCGGCGTGAAGGAGGTGCCGACGGAGATGCTGCTGCCGGGCAGGGCCTACCTGTTCTTCAGCCACACCATCAAGGAGCAGCCGCACAACCGCAAGCTGCTGCGCACGGTGCTGGAGCGCGGCGTGCGGTTGATCGACCATGAGCTGCTCACCGACGGGCACGGCGACCGGGTGCTGGCCTTCGGCTACTGGGCCGGCGTGGTGGGCGCCTACAACGCCATGCGGGCGTGGCACGTGGCCACCGGCGGCCCGGCGCTGAGGCCCGCCCATGAATGCCGTGACCTGGACGAGTTGGAGCGCCACCTGCACGCGCACCCCCTGCCGGCGGGCCTGCGCATCGTGCTCACCGGCGGCGGCCGCGTGGGCAAGGGCGCCATGGGCGTGCTGGAGCGCGCCGGCGTGCAGCGCACCGGGCCGCAGGAGTTCCTGCACGGCACCTTCGCCGGGCCGGTGTACACCGTGCTGGGCACGGCCGACCTGTACGCGCGCACCGACGGCGCGCCCTTCGACCGGGACGCCTTCCGGGCCGACCCCGCCGGCCACCACGCCCGCTTCGCCCCCTACGCGCGGCACGCCCACGTCTACATCGCCTGCCACTTCTGGGACCCCCGCGGCCCGAAGATCCTGGACGCCGACCTGCTGCGCGACCCCGCCCTGGCCCTGAAGGTGGTGGCGGACATCAGCTGCGACATCGGCGGGCCCATCGACAGCACCTTGCGCGCCAGCACCATCGCCGAGCCGTTCTACGGGTACGACCCCGCCACCGGCACCGAGCGCCCCGCCGGCACCCCCGGCACCCTCACCGTGATGGCCGTGGACAACCTGCCGTGCGAGCTGCCCCGCGACGCCTCCGAGGCCTTCGGGCGCGACCTGCTCGCCCACGTGATGCCCCATCTCGCCGGGGGCGACGCCGAAGGCATGATCGATCGCGCCACCATCGCGCGCGACGGCCGCCTCACGCCCCGTGCCGCCCACTTGGCGGAATACGCGAGCGCGTGACCCGAGGCCCTTGTCGGGGCGTGCCGGAATTGTGCTAAACTTGTTCTCGCTCGGACCTGTCCCGGGTTCGAGCAGCCTTCGTACCACACGAAACCAATCCCCATGCGGCCCATCAGATCCCTGCTCCCCTTACTGTCCTTGTGCGCCCTGCCTTCCACCGGCGGCGCCGCGCTGAAGCCCCGCCCCCAGCCGCCCGTGGATAACTTGCGGCCGGCCGGGCGCCGGTCGTTCGGCTTGTTCCGTCACTTTACGACAGGGCGTACCAGCGCCATGCACTTGACCATGACCAAGCGTTTCTCCACCCTGCTCCTGGGCCTGTTGCCCATCGGCCTGCTGGCCCAGAACGTGGGCATCAATGCCACGGGCGCGGCGCCGGCCACTTCGGCCATGCTGCATGTGGATGCCCCGAACAAAGGCGTCCTGGTGCCGCGATTGGCCCTGACCAGCGCCACCACCTTCGCACCGGCCACCGGCACCCAGGAGAACAGCCTGCTCATCTTCAACACCGCCACCAGCGCCACGCCGAGCAATACATCGGTCAGCCCCGGGTACTACTACTGGAGCACGGACCTCGCGCCCGCCCGTTGGGTGCGCGTCGCCACCGACCGCAGCGGCTGGCTCACCGAAGGCAACTGGGGCACCACGCCGGCCACCCACTTCGTGGGCACGCGGGACAACCAGGCGCTGCGCTTCCGCACCAACAACCTGGAGCGCTTCGAGATCAGCACCGGTGGCCACCTGCGGGCGTTCGCCAACGGCACCGCCGCCGCACCGGTGTACTCCTGGAGCGCAAACACCGGCACGGGCATGTTCCAACAGGCGGCCAACGTGATCGGTTTCAGCACCGCCGGGGTGGAGCGGATGAGGATCGCGGCGAATGGTCACGTGGGCATCGGCGGTACACCGGCCAACGGGGCGATCCTTGATGTGCAAAGCACCAACCGAGGCGTGTTGCTGCCGCGTGTAGCGTTGGTGGCCGAGAACAACGCCAATCCGGTCGGGGGAGGGAATGTGGTGGATGGCCTTTTGGTGTTCAATACGGCTACGGCAGGCGCGAATCCGAATGCAGTGACCCCCGGTCTTTATCGGTGGGATGCGGTTGCAAGTCGCTGGCGCAGGTTGGTGGAGATGAAGCAGGAGGTATGGATAGTGGGTCCGTTGAACATCAATGCGAACACAATATATACTGTGACGGCGACCATTCCCGGTGTCACAGCGTTCTCCGGTGTGTCCATCGCGTTGACGGGTAATTGGGGCGTGGCTCCTGATGTCACGATCCATCAGATCGAAGCACGCACTGGCCAAGTGCGTTTCGTGATCAGCAACAACACCGGAGGCATCCTTGGCGGCGCGGTCAACTACCTGGCAATGGAATGGAATGTCACCATTACCCGCTATTGACCATGGTCCGTTCCGCCCTTACCATAGCCACCTTTGCCGGTAGCTGCGCCCTTATGGGCCAAGCCGTGGACATGGAGCGCGGGGATGCGCTGCACTATCCGGCCCAGGCCACACCCACGATCGAGGTGGAGGTTGATGCCATGCGCATCGACTCCGGATCGCTCGACTTGGATAGTTTGTTCGCTACCCGAGACCGGAGAATTGAGGTCATTGGGCCGAACGTTCAACCGGGAGCGCAGCCGATCGGCCCCACCCGTATTGAGGTCATGTTGGACGCCGTTCCCCTCGGTGAACGCCCCCCGGGGAACAAGACCATTGAGGTGCTGCCCGGTGCGACAACGCGGGAAATGCAGCACATTGAGGTGGGTGCACGGCGGATCGACGTGGAAGCGGAATAGGTCGGAGCCGGCCACCATTCCAGCGGTCCTCGACTCACTCCCGCACCAACTCGTGCCCGGGCCGCAGCGTCCGGCGTTCCGCGCGCCCACCTACGTTCCGGCGCGCCGTAGCCTCACCGCTCCATCACGCGCTTCACGGCGGCCACGATATCGGGGGTGTCGAGCCCGTATTTCTTGAGGAGCTGGTCGGGGGTGCCGCTTTCGCCGAAGCTGTCGTTGACGGCCACGAACTCCTGGGGGGCGGGGTGGTGGGTGGTGAGCACTTGGGCGATGGCGTCGCCCAGGCCGCCGTGGCGGTTGTGCTCCTCGCAGGTCACCACGCGGCCGGTCTTGCGCACGGAGGCCAGCACGGCGTCGGTGTCCAGCGGTTTGATGGTGTGCATGTTGATCACCTCGGCGCGCACGCCGCTTTTCGCCAGTTCCCCGGCCGCCTGCAACGCACGCCACACCAAGTGCCCGCAGGCGATGATGCTCACGTGGTCGCCTTCCGTCAGCACCTGGGCCTTGCCGATCGTGAAGGGCATGTCGGCGGGGATGAACACGGGCCATTTCGGGCGCCCGAAGCGCAGGTACACCGGGCCGTGATGCGCGGCGATGGCGATGGTGGCCTGCTTGGTCTGGTTGAAGTCGCAGGGCACCACCACGGTCATGCCGGGCAGCATGCGCATCAGGCCGATGTCCTCCAGGATCTGGTGCGTGGCGCCGTCCTCGCCCAGGGTGAGGCCCGCGTGGCTGGCGCAGATCTTCACGTTCTTGCCGGCGTAGGCGATGCTCTGGCGGATCTGGTCGTACACGCGGCCGGTGCTGAAGTTGGCGAAGGTGCCGGTGAAGGGGACCTTGCCGCCGATGGTGAGGCCCGCGGCGATGCCCATCATGTTCGCCTCGGCCACGCCCACCTGGAAGAAGCGGTCGGGGAAGTCCTTCTTGAAGGCGTCCATCTTGAGCGATCCGGTGAGGTCGGCGCACAGGGCCACCACGTCGGGGTTGCGCTGGCCGAGCTCGTGCAGGCCCGCGCCGAAGCCGCTGCGGGTGTCCTTTTGGTCGAGGATGGGGTAGGGCATCAGTTGTCAGTTGTCGGTTGTCAGTTGTCGGTTGTCAGTTGTCGGTTGTCAGTTGTCAGCAGTCAGTTGTCGGCCCGTTTCGTCAGTGGCGTCGGCA
>JAVFAQ010000031.1:0-14675 GCA_034002325.1 Flavobacteriales bacterium
GGTCCGTGTCATCGGCCATCAGGGTGTTGCTGCCACCGGCGATGATCACGTCCACCCCGCTGAGCAATTGTGCCAGGGCCTTTTCCATGTCGATCTGCTGGAGGTGGGCCAGCAGCACGATCTTGTCGATGCCCTCGATGTCGCGCAGGTCGTCGATCACCGGCTGCACCACGGCGGCCAGGGCGGCCATGTCGTTGGTGGTGGGTCCGATGAGGGTGGTGGCGCCGGGCGAGGAGATCGCCTGCAACAGCGGTGTGGTCACGCCCACCACGCCGATGCGCTCGTCGTTCACGTGGATGATGGTGCTCGGGGCCAGTTTCGGCGTGGCGGCGATCTCGGCGGCGGTCATGGCCGGGTGGCTTTGGAAGAACGCGGGTTCTTCGCGCTCGGCCGTGAAGAGGCCGGCGAGACCCGCGTCGCCGCTGAAGTCCAGGTTGCTGCTCAGGTACGGGAATTGGGCGCCGAACCAGCGGATGGCGCTGCCGCTGTTCACCCCGCCGATGATGTTGCGCAGCTCGTTGGTGCCCAGGTCGAACTCATGGTTGCCCAGCGCGGCCGCCCGGATGCCGAGGATGTTCATGATGGTGATGTCCGCCCGGCCGATGCCCGCACGCAGGTCGTTGTTGGCGAAGGGCCCGCCGTAGTAATGCTCGTACGCGGCCTTCAGCGGGTCGGTCAGGGTGGGGTCCTCGCCGCTGAACATCACCGGGGAGGGCAGGAAGTTGTCGCCGCTGGAGAGCGTGAGGGTGTTGGCGTGGGTCTCTTCGAGATGGTCCACGATGGCCGCGAAGTTGGGCGCTGCTTCAATGGCCGACACGGGCGATTCGAAGTCCGAGGCGTGCAGGATCTGCAGCGTGAACGCCGCCGGCTCTTCCATGGCCTGGCCGGTGAAGCTCACGTTGTCCAGCCGCCAGGTTCCGGCGGTGGCCACGTTGTTCACGTTGTTGGCCTGGCGGAACTGGCCGGTGGTGCCGTAGTGGGCGGCGAGGATGCGCACACCGAAGTCGGGGTTGTCGTTGGCCCCTTCAACGGCGGAAAAGTCGATGGTGCGGCGGCCCCAGCTGTCCGATACGTTGTTGCCCACGGGGTCCGATGCATCGATGCGGCCCAGGTCCAGCCCGCCGCGGTCGGCGCAACCGCTGGTGTAGTTGTCCGGGCCCAGCTCCATGTCGGTCCAGTCCGTGCCGTTGAGGGTGTATTGGATGCGGGCGGTGCGGGTGCCGGAGTTGGAGATGCGGTGGTCGTAGGAGAAGGTGATGTCCGCATGGCCCGCGGTGGATGTGCGGAACTCCACGCCGGAGGATTGGTCCGCGGTGCCGGGGTCGGCGGTTCCGATCTGCCAGGCGGTGGTGCCTCCGGCCTGCGCGCACCCGGTGGTGCTGCCGGTGGCGGTGGTGGCGCCGGTCATGCTGCCCACCAGGGCCGAAGTGCCGGTGCCGATGTTGGCCAGGGGTGCGGCCGTGGTGCCCTGCACGGGCTCGTACGTCCACACGGCCAGCTGGGCGGGGGCGACCGTTATGGTGATGGTGCCGCTGGTGCCGGTGAGGCCGCCGGCGGTGGCGGTGAGCGTCTTCTCGCCCGCCTCATCGAAGCTGATGTCGCTGAAGGTGGCGATGCCCGCCACGATGTTCTGCGTGAGCGTGCCACTGATGCCGCCCGTGCCGGAGCCCAGGTCGATGGACACCGCGCCGGTGAATTCCTGTGCCACGCTTTCGTCGGCGCGGCGCACTTCCACCGTGAAACCGGATACCGGGATGCCGGTGGCGCCCGTGGCGGGCAGGCCCACGAAGGCCAGGTGCGTGGCCGGCTCGGGCGGTGCGCCGGTGAAGTGGCCGGTGAAGCTCACGTTGTCCAGTCGCCAGGTGCCGGCGGTGGCCACGTTGTTCACGTTGTTGGCCTGGCGGAACTGGCCGGTGGTGCCGTAGTGGGCGGCGAGGATGCGCACACCGAAGTCGGGGTTGTCGTTGGCCCCTTCAACGGCGGAGAAGTCGATGGTGCGGCGGCCCCAGCTGTCCGATACGTTGTTGCCCACGGGGTCCGATGCATCGATGCGGCCCAGGTCCAGCCCGCCGCGGTCGGCGCAACCGCTGGTGTAGTTGTCCGGGCCCAGCTCCATGTCGGTCCAGTCCGTGCCGTTGAGGGTGTATTGGATGCGGGCGGTGCGGGTGCCGGAGTTGGAGATGCGGTGGTCGTAGGAGAAGGTGATGTCCGCATGGCCCGCGGTGGATGTGCGGAACTCCACGCCGGAGGATTGGTCCGCGGTGCCGGGGTCGGCGGTTCCGATCTGCCAGGCGGTGGTGCCTCCGGCCTGCGCGCACCCGGTGGTGCTGCCGGTGGCGGTGGTGGCGCCGGTCATGCTGCCCACCAGGGCCGAAGTGCCGGTGCCGATGTTGGCCAGGGGTGCGGCCGTGGTGCCCTGCACGGGCTCGTACGTCCACACGGCCAGCTGGGCGGGCGGCGGCGGCGGGCCCACGCGGAAGATGCTCACCGTGCCGCTGATCTCGTTGGCGGTGATGATGAAGGCCTCGCCGTCGGGGCTGTCCGCCGCGCTCACGAAGGTGATGTCCTCCACGTCCAGGTCGCCCGCCGTGCCGGCCTCCGCATCACCGCTGAAGTCGCGGTTGTTCACGTATTGCACGAAGGTGGGCGCGGCGGGGTCGGTGATGTCGTAGACCATGATCCCGCCGATGCGCTCCAGGCCGATGAAGGCATAGTGGCGGCCGTCGATCTCGGCCAGTTCGATGGCCTCGGGTTCGGGGCCCTTGTCGTCGCTGCGGCTGTCGAAGCTGTCGTTCTCGTCGTTGTTGCTGTTGAAGTCGGCGGGGAAGGCCATGGCGGTGATCTGCTCGAAGTCGTCGCCGCTGTCGTAGACCAATGCGCCATCGGCATCGCGAATGCTGAAGGACCGCGCGCCGAACACGTGGATCTCCTCGTACAGGCCGTCGCCGTTGATGTCGCCGCCGTGGCGCGTGGCGTTGAGGCGGCCCAGGTTGTTGTTCTGCTTCAGCGTCTCGGCGTCGGGGAACACGGCGGGGTCCAGCGGGTAGGAGGCGTGGCCGATGCGCACCGGCTCGATGAAGTCGCCCCATTCGCGGGCATCGCCCTCATTGGCGTACACCACGTAGGTCTGCCCGCCCACGGCGTAGGCCCGCATGCCGTCCGGCATGTAGTAGCCCTTCACCGGCCAGTTGGCGATGTTGATCGCGTTGTCCTGGTTGCTCGCGTCCAATCCGTTGCCGGGCAGGCCGTGGTCCTTCATGCCCAGTGCGGCCACGTGCTCGATGGTGAGGGTGGCCAGGTCGATCCGGGCCACGGCGTTGTTCTCCTGGCACACCACGAAGGCCTTCTGCGAGTCGGGGCTCACGGCGATGTGCTCGGGTTCCATGTCCTGGGCCACCGTGGCGCCGGGGCCGAAGAGGCGCACCCCGGGCAGCATGTCGGCGGTGTAGCCGCTGAAGTCCAGCGTCACCACCTGGGCCTGGGTCAGTGCGGCCGTGCCGCCGGTGATGTCGATGATGCTCACGCTGCCCACCGGGTCGATGGTGTAGTCGTCGTTGGGCTCGCCCTCGTTGGCCACGAGCACCTTCGTGCCGTCGGGGGTCACGGTCACCATGTCCGGCAGTGCGCCCACGGTCACCTGAGAAAGGAAGTTGCCGTCCACATCGAAGAAGACCACCGCGCCGGGATCGGTCTTGGGCGCGGCCTCCACGGCCACGGCGATGCCATCGGCCAGGGCCGTCACGCTGTTCACGCCGGCGCCGTAGGGCGTCATGTCGATGGTGAACAGGGCCGCGGGTTGGGCGGGGTCCGCGGCGTTGAGCGCCACCACGGTGTTCGCATCGGCGTTGGTGAAGTAGATGCGTTGTGCGCCGGCATGGTAGGTGGCCACCTCGGCGGCGCCGGCATCGTACGAGCCGGTGGCGTAGGTGCCCAGGTGCGTCAGGTGGACCTGGGCGGCGAGGGGCGCGGCCACGAGCAGGGCCGCGAGCCAGCCGCACCGGATGCGTCGGAAGGTTCGGTAAGGTCGTTCCATGGGTAAGTCGATGGGGTTGGTTTTCCGGGGACAAAGCACCGGCCCCCACGTTTCGTCCATGCCCCGGCGGATCTATGGATCGGTTACGCACCCGTTAGATCGACGGACCCGGTGTTAGGCCAAGTCGCCCACGGGGTACCTTTGGCTGTCGAGCATCCCATGCCATGACGCACGAAGGACCTTCCGCAGCGACCCCCACGCCCACCGCATTGAACCACCGGCAGGTCGCGCTGCTTCCGCCGGAAAAGCACACCGGCCTCACCATCACCGAGCGCAAGACCTGGGCCGCCGGCCTGCCCGCGCTCACCAGCTCCATCGCCCACCTGCGTGAGGAGACCGGCGTGCTGGACGGCATCAAGATCCTCAACCGCCTCAACCAGAAGGACGGCTTCGACTGCCCCGGTTGCGCCTGGCCCGACCCCGACCACCGCAGCCGCCTGGGCGAGTATTGTGAGAACGGCGTGAAGGCCATCGCCGAGGAGGCCACCACCAAGCGGGTGGACCGCGCCTTCTTCGCCCGCCACAGCGTGGAGGAGCTGAGCCATTGGAGCGACTACGAACTGGGCAAGGCCGGCCGCATCACCGAACCCTTCATCCTGCGCAGCGGAAGCTCGCACTACGCGCCCATCACGTGGGACGATGCCTTCGCCCACGTCGCCGAGGGGCTCAAGGCCCTGCCCACGCCCGACCAGGCCATCTTCTACACCAGCGGCCGCGCCAGCAACGAGGCCGCCTACCTCTACCAGTTGTTCGTGCGCATGTTCGGCACCAACAACCTGCCCGATTGCAGCAACCTCTGCCACGAGAGCAGCGGCACCGGCCTGGGCGACACCATCGGCATCGGCAAGGGCACCGTGTCGCTGGAGGACATCCACCGGGCGAAGCTCATCCTGGTGATGGGCCAGAACCCCGGCACCAACCACCCGCGCATGCTCAGTGCGCTGGAGGAATGCCGACGCAACGGCGGAACCATCATCAGCATCAACCCGCTGCCCGAGGCCGGCACCATGGGCTTCAAGAACCCGCAGGAGGTGAAGCCCATGCTCCTGGGCGCATCCGAACTGGCGGCGCGCCACATCCCCATCCGCGGCACCATGGACGTGGCCTTCCTGCAAGGGGTGATGCGCCTGCTGCTGGACAAGGAGGACGCCGCGCCGGGCACCGTGTTCGACCAGGCCTTCATTCGCGAGAAGACCCTGGGGTACGACGAGCTGGTCGCCCAGCTGCGCACCATCGACCCGCAAGCCATGGCCGAACGCTGCGGCCTGCCGCTGGACGACCTGCAATACGTGGCCGATGCCGCCGCCGCCACCGACCGCATCGTGGTGTGCTGGGCCATGGGCCTCACCCAGCACACCAACGCGGTGGACAACGTGACGCAGATCGTGGACCTGCTGCTGCTGCGCGGCGCCTTCGGCAAGCCCGGTGCCGGTGCCTGCCCCGTGCGCGGCCACAGCAACGTGCAGGGCGACCGCACCATGGGCATCTACGAGAAGCCGAAGGAGGAATTCCTCGCCGCATTGGACAAGCGTTACGGCTTCACCGCGCCACGCAGGCACGGCCACGACGTGGTGGACGCCATCGGCGCCATGCGCGACCGGCCCGGCCAGGTGTTCATCGCCCTGGGCGGCAACTTCATCAGCGCCACGCCCGACAGCGAGGTGACCGCCAAGGCCCTGATGAACACCGCGCTGAGCGTGCAGATCAGCACCAAGCTCAACCGCAGCCACATCATCACCGGTGCCGAGGCGATCATCCTGCCCTGCCTGGGCCGCACCGAACGTGACATCCCCTACGACCGGCCCGACGGCAAGCCGCGCTTCGTCACCGTGGAGGACAGCATGAGCGTGGTGCATCGCAGCCAGGGCGCGCATGCGCCCGCATCGCCGCACCTGCGCAGCGAGCCGGAGATCATCGCCGGCATCGCGCACGCCACCCTGGGCAACGCACATGGCGTGGATTGGCACGCGCTGGCGCAGGACTACGACCGCATCCGTGACGAGGTCCAGGCGGTGATCCCCGGCTTCGACGACTTCAACCGCCGCGTGCGCAAGCCCGATGGCTTCGTGCTGCCCAACGGCCCGCGCGACAGCGCCACCTTCACCACCGCCAGCGGCAAGGGCCATTTCAGCACGGCGCCCACGCCCGAATGGAAGCTGAAGCCGGGCGAGTACATGGCCCAGACCATCCGCACGCACGACCAGTTCAACACCACCATCTACGGCCTGCACGACCGCTACCGGGGCCTGCACGGCGAGCGCCGCGTGGTGCTGATGCACCCCGACGACATGGCGGCCGAGGGCCTGCGCACCAAGGACCGCGTGGACCTGGTGAGCCACTATGGCCAGGAGCGCGTGGCCGCCGATTTCTTCGTGGTGCCCTACGATACCGCGCGGGGTTGCGTGGCCACCTACTTCCCCGAGGCCAACGTGCTGGTGCCGCTGGAACTGAAGGCCGCCAGGAGCGGCACACCGGCCAGCAAGGGCGTGGTGATCACCCTGCGCAAGCGGTGAGCGCGGACCCATGCCCATGACCCAGCGCCGCGCCATCGATCATGCCCGCATCGCCGTGGTGGGCGCGGGAGGCACCGGCTGCGGCCTGCTGCCCCTGCTCACCGCCATGCCCGTGGCCGCCATCACGGTGATCGACGGCGATACCGTGGAGGCCGTGAACCTGCCGCGCCAGCTGCTCTTCGCGCCCGGTGATGTGGGCCGCCCCAAGGTGCAGGCCGCCGTGGACCGCCTGCGGCCGATGGGCACCGTGGCGTGGCGGCCCGAGTTCCGCTTCATCGACCCGGCCAACGCGCGCGCGCTACTGGCCGGGCACCACCTGGTGGCCGATTGCACCGACGACCTGGCCGCCCGCCAACTGATCGAGCGCACCTGCCATGCGGAGGGCATCCCCCTGGTGAGCGGTTCGGTGCATGCGCGCCAGTTGCAGGTGGTCACCGTGCAGGGGCCGGGCCACCGCTTCTTCCAAGGGCGCACGTCCGAGGAGCAGATGGGCTGCGACATGCGCACGGTGCCCGCTGCCGTCACCACGCTCGCCGCCTCGCTCATGGCCCTGCGCATCGCGGACATCCTCGCGGGCGGCGACGGCCTGGCGGGCATCATGGACCTGGTGGACGCCGCGAACGGCCGGTGGCTGCGGCTCATGGGCGCCGAGGCCGCCGCCCTCACCCAGATCGCCCCATCCGCATGAACGAAGCCTTGATCGCCCTGCTGCTGGCCGTGGTGGCCTTCCTCTACGCCAGTGTGGGCCACGGCGGCGCCAGCGGCTACATCGCCGTGATGACCCTGCTGGGCTTCGCGCCGGACACCGTACGCCCCACCGCGCTGCTGCTCAACCTCTTCGTCAGTTCCATGGCCTTCGCCCAGTTCACCCGCGCGGGCCATTTCCGCCGGGACCTGTTCTGGCCCTTCGCGGTGGCTTCCGTGCCGGCGGCATGGTTCGGGGCGCGCATCGACCTCGACGTGGTCATGTACAAGCGCATCCTCGCGTTGTGCCTGGTGGTCGCCGTGGCGCGCCTGCTGGGCCTCTTCGGCGGCGGCGACGCCTTGAAGCGCCCGCCCGCATTGCCGTTGGCGCTGCTGATCGGCGCGGGCCTGGGCCTGGTGTCGGGCATGATCGGCATCGGGGGCGGCATCCTGCTGAGCCCGCTGCTGCTGGTGTTCAGCTGGAGCACCGCCAAGCAGAGCGCCGCCATCAGCGCGGCCTTCATCTTCGTGAACAGCCTGGCGGGCCTGGTGAGCATGGGCACCGCGCAGGGCATGGGCTTCCTGGGCCCGGACCACCTGATCTGGGTGGGCGCCGCGCTGGCCGGCGGGTCCATCGGCGCCTACGTGGGCGCCCGCCGCTTCACCCAGCTGCGCCTGCGCCAGGTGCTGGGCGTGGTGCTGCTCCTGGCGGCCTTCAAGCTCTTCCTCGGATGACCGATGTGGACGAGGCATACCGCCAAATGATGGCGCAGGCTCCGCTGATGCCCGTGGAAGAGCTTCTGTTGGCCGGTGCGGGGGACCATTATGCCGCTGCCGACATCCGTGCGCCGCACGCACATCCGCTGTTCGACATGAGCGCGATGGACGGCTATGCGTTCGCCTTCGACCCCGCCGTGACCGGGCGCACCGTGGTGGGCAGCGTGGCGGCCGGCGAAGTGCATCCCCGTGCCGTGGCCCCGGGCGAATGCGTACGGATCTTCACCGGTGCCATGATGCCCCCCGGCACGGACACCGTGGTGATGCAGGAGCGCACCGATCGCGCAGGGGGCGTCATGCGGTACACGGACGCGGCCCTGCGGCCGGGCGGCAACGTGCGGCGGCGGGCCGAGCAGGTGCGGCGCGGCGACGTGGTGGTCACCGCGGGCACGCACCTGGGGCCGGCCGCCATCGGGCTGTTGGCCACGGTGGGCGCCGGCACGGTGCCGGTGTACCGAATGCCGTCGGTGGGCCTGCTGCTCACCGGTGGCGAGTTCGTCGCGGGCGATGCCCCGGAACCCGGGCGCATCTTCAACAGCAACGGCGTGATGCTGGCCACCGCCCTGCGCCAGGAGGGCCTGCGAGGCACCGAGGTCCGCGCGCCCGACGAGGAGCATGCGCTGGACGCCGCGCTGGGCCGCCTCACCGCGGCGCACCACGTGGTCATCAGCACCGGCGGCGCCTCCGTGGGCGACCACGACCTGGTGCATGCGGCCGTGCTGCGCGCCGGGGGCACGGTACACTTCCACGGGGTGGCGCAGAAACCCGGCAAGCCCATGCTCTTCGCCACCGTGGACGGCCGGCCCTTCATCGGCCTGCCCGGCAACCCGCGCGCGGTGATGGTGCTGTGCTGGGCCTACGTGCTGCCCTTCCTGCGCCGCATGCAGGGCGCCGCACGGCCGGACCCGGAGCGGGCCGTGCGGCCGTTGGAAGCACCCGTGCGCGTGAAGGGTGCCCGGGCGGAGTTCCGCGCGGCGCGCGTGGTGGACGGCCGGGTGCGCCTGCTGGCCGATGAGGGCTCGCACATGCTGCGCTCGCTGGCCGATGCCGACCACATCGCGGTGCTGCCCGCCCATCGGCGCGAATGGGCCGCCGGCGATCCCGTGGACGTGTGGCGCATTCCGCACCAACGCCCCGTGGCCCCATGAGCACCGCCGGGCATGGATGGGCCGGCGTGGTGCTGGCCGGCGGAAGGAGCAGCCGCATGGGGCGTGACAAGGCATCGATCGTACTGGACGGGCGCACATTGCTGGAACGCGCCGTGGACCTTTTGCGCCCGCACATGGGGTCCTTGTTGATCGTGGGCGATCCGTTGCGCCATCGTGTGGCGGACGTGCCGGTGATCGCCGATGATGCACCCGGCCAGGGACCGTTGGGCGGCATCGCCACCGCATTGCGTCACGCCCCGCATGACCGTCTCTTCGTGCTGGCCTGCGACATGCCGGGCATCACGGCGCGCTTCGTGCAACGGCTGATGGCCGCCATGCAGTCCAATGACGATGCCGTGGTGGCCCAGTGCGACGGTGAGTTGGAGCCGCTGGCCGGTGTGTACCGGCGCTCGTGCCTGCCCGTGTTCGAGGCACGGCTGCACGCGGGGCGGCGCAAGATGGCCGACGCCCTCGCGCAGGTGCGTGCCCGCTACGTGCAGGTGTGCCCGGGCGAGGAAGGCTGGCCCGCCGACCTGTTCCGGAACATCAACTCCCCGGGCGACCTCGGGCGGGTGGCCGGCGCCCTACCTTCGACCGGAATGACCATGGAAGTCCTGTTGTTCGGTCCCATCGCGGAGAAGGCCGGCGCATCCATCCTGCGCATGGAGGCTTCCAGCGTGAACGCGCTGCGCCAGGCACTGACCGCCCGGATACCCGACCTGGCGCACATGCGCTATGCCATCGCCGTGGACCGGCAGGTGGTGCAGGACGACCGCCCGCTGAGCGGTGGTGAAGAGATCGCCGTCCTACCCCCGTTCGCCGGCGGATGAGCACGACCAGGCCACATAAGGTGAAGGACATCTTCGTGGACGGTCCGATCGATCCGGCCTTCGTCGGCACCAGCATCGCGAAGCACGCCACGCGCACGGACATCGGCGCGCACGAGATCTTCCTCGGCCAGGTACGCGCCGATGCGATCGACGGGGCCGCGGTGGAGGCGATCGAGTACACCGCCTACCGCGAAATGGCCCTGGAGCGCATGACCGCCGTCCGCGAGGAGGCTTTTACGCGCTGGCCGCAGCTCACCTGTTTGCACGTGCATCACAGCTTGGGCACGATCAAGGCGGGCGCGCTGTGCTTCATGGTCTTCGCCAGCGCACCGCACCGCATCGCCGCGCGCGAGGCCGTGGCCTGGCTGGTGGACCGCATCAAGGCCGAGCTGCCCATCTTCGGGAAGGAGATCCTGTCGGACGGATCCCATCTTTGGAAGACCAACCGTAGCGTCGACCCACCGGGTCGACCTGCGGACCATCAGAGGGACAGCACATTATGATCGACATCACCCACAAGCCCACCACGCTCCGCGAAGCCATCGCCACCGCCACGGTGACCGTGAGCGATCCCGCCACCGTGGCCGCCGTGCGCGCGAAGCGCGTGCCCAAGGGCGACGTGCTGGAGAGCGCGCGTGTGGCCGCCCTCTTCGGCGTGAAGAAGACCCACGAGCTGATCCCCGACTGCCATCCGTTGCCGGTGGAGCACGCCGAATGCACCTTCACGCTGGGCGAGCAGGAGATCACCGTCACCATGCGGGTGCGCACCATCTACCGCACCGGTGTGGAGGTGGAGGCCATGCACGGCGCCAGCGTGGCCGCGCTCACCATCTACGACATGCTCAAGCCCATCGACAAGGGCGTGGTCATCGGCGGCATAAGGCTGGTGGAGAAGAAGGGCGGCAAGAGCGATTGGAAGGACCGCTTCGATGCGCCGGTGAAGGCCGCCGTGCTGGTGATCAGCGATGGCGTGGCCAGCGGCCAGAAGGCGGACAAGGCCGGCGCCGCGATCATGGACCGGTTGACGAAGCTGGATGTGGAAGTGGCCGCCCAGGCCGTGGTGCCCGACGAGCCCGGGGCCATCGCCGCGCAGGTGAATGCATGGGCCATGGACGGGCTGGACCTGGTGCTCACCACCGGCGGCACGGGCCTTTCACCGCGCGACCGCACGCCCGAGGCCATCGCCCCGCTGCTGGACCGCGCGGTGCCCGGCATCATGGAAGCGGCCCGCAGCTACGGTCAGGAGCGCATGCCCTGGGCCATGATGAGCCGCGGCATCGCCGGCATGATCGGCCGCACGTTGGTCATCACTTTGCCCGGCTCCACACGCGGTGCGCAGGAAACGATGGACGCACTTTTTCCGTTCGTGCTGCACGTGGTGAAGGTGCAGGAGATGGCGTTCCGCCACGGGGCTTGAAGGATACGCATGCACGCGGTTCTGAGCGTAGCCATAGGCTACGCTCGACAAGAACAGGAACACGGTAGCCTGTAGCTACGCGCAGATTCCGCATCCGACCCGCTCAGGTACCTTCGCCGCCCGCTTTCGCCAACAGGCTGTGGCGGGCAAAGCATGATCAACGGCAACGATGCCATCGTGGAGGAGTTCGTTCTCCACCGGTTGATAACCGACGATGCGCCGAGCATCTTCAACGACTTCAGCGCGGTGCTCCAGGGGGCCGAGGAGCAGGAGTTCCTGCGGCGCCTCTTCCTGAAGCCCTTCGGCAACGCCGGTGAGACCTTCACCTTCGCCGAGGGCGAGGACGGCGATGTGTTCCATGGGCTGTGTACGGGCATCCGGGCCGGGCGCGACCTGGTGGAGGCCTCGCAAAGCATCGCCCAGCGCCTGCTGGAAGTGCTGCGCCAGCACGAGATCAAGGGTGGCGACTGCTTCGTGGCGAAGTTCAGCGGGGTGGAACTGGCCGGCGCCCGCCACGATGCGCTGGGCGTGCTCAAGTTCGATGGCCGCGAGGTGTTCATCGAGAGCCGGCCCGATGAAGGTGGCGGCCTCACCATGCGCCTGGGACGCGGGCTGGGCACCCTGAAGCCCGACCTGGCCGTGCTCGTGGTCTTCACGCCGAACGCGCCCACGGTCCTCACGCTGGACAACGAGCGCCACGCCAACGCCTGGCGCAACGGCTTCATCGGCCTGCGCCGCAAGGAGGACCACGTGAACACCACGCGTGATGTGATGGCCATGGCGCGCAGCTTCATCACCGAGCAGCTGCCGCAGGTGGCCGAGGTGGACCGCGCCGGCCAGATCGACCTGCTGAACCGCTCGGTGCAATACTTCAAGGAGAACGCCGAGTACGACCGCGACCACTTCGCGCAGGAGGTGTTCGTGGAGAAGGACATGATCCGCTCCTTCGACCGCTACGGCGAGCAGTACGGGCAGGCGCACGACGTGCAGTTGCAGGACCGCTTCGACATATCGACCCACGCCGTGAAGAGCCAGGCCCGCGTGTTCAAGAGCGTGCTGAAGCTGGACAAGAACTTCCACATCTACATCCACGGCGACCGCCAGAAGATCGAACGCGGCGTGGACGACAACGGGCGGAAGTACTACAAGATCTACTACGAGGAGGAGCGTTGACCGGCTACCCGCCGATGCTCACCATCGGCCTGCTGCTCAGGTCGTGCAGCACTTCCTCCTGCTTGTCCGGGTTGAACCGGGGCAATCCGCCGAGCATCTTGTGCTTCGCCAGCACGTTCGCTTCGATCAACGGCGAGACATCCTCGCCGCGCCGCAGGGCACCGAGCAGGTCGGTCTCCTCGCGGGCGAAGAGGCAGTTGCGCAATTTGCCTTCCGCCGTCAGGCGCAGGCGATCGCAGCTGCCGCAGAACGGCTCGGTCACGGTGCTGATCACCGCGAAGGTGCCTTTCCAGCCCTTCACGCGGTAGGCCTTGGCGGTGCTGTGCGGATCGTCGTCCAGCTTCTCGATGGCGTGCGTGCTGCCGATGCGGCCCAGCATCTCCGCGTACGTGTACACGCGCTCGCGCCCCCAGCCGTTGCCCGCGAAGGGCATGAACTCGATGAAGCGCACATGGACGGCCCGGTCGCGGGTGAGTTCCACGAAGCGCAGGACCTCGTCGTCGTTCACGCCGCGCATCACCACCATGTTCAGCTTCACGTGCAGGCCGCGATCGATGGCCTGCTCGATGTTCGCCAGCACACGGTCGTGGCCCTCGCGGCGCGCGAGTTTCCTGAAGCGCTCCGCATCGAAGGTGTCCAGGCTGATGTTCAGGCTCTTCAATCCGGCGGCGATCAAGCCGTCCAGGAAGAGGTGCAGGCGCATCGCGTTCGTCGTGAGGCCCAGCTTCACCGGCAGCGCGGCCATGTCGCGCACGATCTCCGTCACGTCCGGCCGCAACAGCGGTTCGCCGCCGGTGAGGCGGATCTTGGTGATGCCGTATTTCGCAGCGAACAGATGCGCGAGCGTCGCGATCTCCCCGCGCGTCATCAGCTCTTCCCGCTTGAGGAACTGCTGGTCCTCGGGCATGCAGTAGGTGCAGCGCAGGTCGCACTTGTCCACGATGCTGATGCGCAGGCTGCGGTGGATGCGGTCGTGACGGTCGGTGAGGGGAGCGGGCACGCCCGAAAGTTACCTTGGTCCGCACGAGGCCATGTGACCGCATGGCGCCATGCCCGCATGAAAGAGCTTGTACGCTGCGCCTGGTGCGAGAAGGACGACATCTACCGCCGCTACCACGATGAGGTCTGGGGCGTTCCGGAGCACGATGACCGCAAGCTCTTCGCCAAGCTGGTGCTCGACGGCGCGCAGGCGGGGCTCAGCTGGTACACCATCCTCGTGCGCACCGAGGGCTACGCGAAGGCCTTCCACGGGTGGGACGTGGAGCGGATCGCCCGGTACGGTGCGAAGGACATCGAACGGTTGATGAAGGACCCCGGCATCATCCGCAACCGGCAGAAGATCGAGAGCGCGATCAAGAACGCTCGGGCCTGGCTGCGGATCATGGAAGACGGCGAAGGCTCGTTCGATCGCTTCGTATGGAAGCACGTGGGCCACCGCCCCATGGTGAACCATTGGAAGTCCATGGACCAGGTGCCCGTCAGCACCCCGGTGAGCGACGCCTTGAGCAAGGACCTGAAAAAGGCCGGCTTCTCCTTCACGGGCACCACCATCGTGTACGCCTACATGCAGGCGATCGGCATGGTGGACGACCACATGGACGATTGCTGGCGGAAGGCGGGCCCGAAGCGGTAGCGCGGTACCTTGCGGCGTGCGCACACCGGTCACACCGATCACGATCCTGCGCTGGGCGGCGGGCGGCGCCGGACCGGCGGACGACCTGCTGGTCACCGAGGAGCCCTTGGAGGTCCGCCTGGGCCATGGGCCGCTGGACGATCGGCGCGAGCTCCGGCTGAGCGTGACCATGCGCACACCGGGGCACGACGCGGAGCTGGTCCTGGGCTTCCTGCTCACCGAGGGCCTGATCGACGGCCCGGGGGATGTGGTGCGCGTGGTGCCATGCGCCGATGTGCGCCCCGAGGAGCGCGGCAACGTGGTGCGGGCCGAGCTGCGGCCCGAGGTGGCGGTGGACCCCGCGCGGTGGCAACGCAACTTCTACACCACCAGCAGCTGCGGGGTGTGCGGCAAGAGCAGCATCGAGGCCGTGCATGTGCGATGCCGCCGGCCCCTGCGCCCGCCGGCCGACCCGGACCCGGCGCTGA
>JAVFAQ010000032.1:0-14644 GCA_034002325.1 Flavobacteriales bacterium
CACCAAGCCGATGGACGGCGTGACCCCGCCGCTTTCCGGCCAGGCACACACCTCGATGCGCTCCGCTCCTTGCGCGGCGGCCGCCACGGCCTCCTCCAGCCCGGCCACGCACACCTCGATGGTCGTCCGCATGGCGCAAACTTAACCGTGCCGCAGGGCCTGCAACCAGCGGCCGCCGCCTGCGTAGAACGGGGCCACCATGCGGAACCGCGCCATCGCCCTGCTCCTGTCGCTGCCCTGCTTGTTGGCCGCCCGCGGGCATGACCATTCCGATGCCGCCGCCGCCGACACGCCGGAGCGCGGCGCCATGGGCATCCGGCACGCCCTCAGTGCGATCGACCATGCGGCCCGGTCCGGCGACCTGGCCGCCCAGCACGCGGGGTTGGTGGCACTGGCCCGGCTGCAGTCCGAACAGGGACTGCACACCCATGCGATCCGCACGGCCGAGCGGGCCCGGGACATCGCCACCACCTTGGGCGACGCCCGGGCGATGGCCGAGAGCCTGGGCTGCATCGTGCGGGCCTACCGGTCGGACCGCCGGCATGACCAGGCGATCGCGACCGCACGGAATATCACGGCGCTTGCCCTCGGCGGCCGGGACCCGCAGGCGATCCATGCGGCACAGGCCCTGCTGGCGGACCAGCTGATCGCGGCGGGCCGGACCGGTGAGGCCGCCACGTTGGTCCACGCCATGCACAACGACCCGCAGTTCCAGGAGGACCCGCTGCGCCATGCGTTGACCCGGTTGCGGCTGGGCATGATCAGCCTGGCCAAGGGGCACGCCGAGGACGCGCTCGCCCATCTGGGCCTGGCCGCGCCCCTGGTGGACGCCCAAGGCACCGCCGAGGAGCGGTTCGAGCTGGCCCTGGGGCTGGCCCGGGCCCATGCGCGCACCGGCGACGGTGCGGCGCTGGCCCGCCACCTGCGGCAGGCCGAGCAATTACTGCCGCAGGTGGACCGCGAGGAGAACCGGTCGCGCGTGCAGGACATGCGCATCGAGCTGGCCGTCGCCCAGGAAAGATGGCCGGAGGCGCTGGCCCTCATGCGTGCGGTACGCCACCGGGAAGACTCCCTGCACAGCGCCCGCATGCGCACCCACTACGCGGGGATCCAGGTGATGGACGACCTGGGGCGCGCCTCCGAACGCAATGCCGACCTGAGCGCGCGCAACCGCCAGCATGAGGCCATCATCGCCGACCAGCGCATGCGCAACCGCCTGCTCGCCGGCGCCGCCGCGCTGCTGTGCCTGGTGACCATGGCCACGGCCCTGCTGGCCCGGCACATGCTGCGCCTGAACCGCCGGTTGAAGCTCAAGACCCGGCTGGTACGCCGGCAGGGCCAGGAGATCAGCGCGAAGAACATGGAGCTCAAGCAGCAGAACATGCGGCTTTCCGAGGCGCTGATGAACGAGGAGGAAAAGGAGATGCTGATCAAGGAGATCCACCACCGGGTGAAGAACGACCTGCAGGTGGTGGACAGCCTGCTGTCCATCGAAGGGGCCGCCTGCCCCGACCCGCTGGTGCAGGCCCGCTTCACCGAGGCCCAGGGGCGCATCCGGTCCATGGCCCTGGTGCATGACCACATCTACCGCCACAACGGGCCGGGCAACGGCTCGCTGGAGCAGCACTTGGAGGAACTGGCCCGCAACGTCCTGGCCATGTTCGATGTGCATGACCGCATATCCGTGACCGTGAGCAGCGACCGCAAGTGCTTCCCGGAGGACGTGCAGATGCCCCTCACCCTGCTGGTGAACGAGCTGCTCACCAATTCCCTGAAGCACTCCTTCCCGGACGATGCGGCGGGCCATGTGCGCATACGGATGCACACCACGGAGGCCGGGCATGAACTGGTGTACTCCGACAGCGGCGCGCCATGGACCGCATGCGACGTGCCCGCCGAACGGTCCTTCGGGCTGCAACTGATCGGCGTGCTGGCCGAGCAATTGGAAGGCACGATCGAGCGGACGCATGCCGGGGGGAACGTGTTCCGGATGCGGTTCGGTCAGGTGGCCGCCATGCGCCGGGCATCGTAGCGGCCGGCGGGGCTATCTTCGCGCGCCGACCGGGCGCCCAGTTGCTCATTCACCCCGCCCGGCGGCCATCCATGGGATTTCGTGCATTAGGCCTCAATGATGATCTGCTCGACGGGCTCAGCTCCATGCGGATCGACCAACCCACCCCCATCCAGGAGCAGGCCATTCCCGCCGCCCTCGACGGGCGCGACCTGATCGCCTGCGCGCAGACGGGCACCGGCAAGACGGCCGCCTTCCTGCTGCCGCTGATCGATGTGATCACCAGCTACCGCTCCAAGGCCGAAGGCTCCGTGCGCGGACTGATCGTGGTGCCCACACGCGAGCTGGCCCTGCAGATCGACCAGCAGTTGCAGGCCATCGCCTACTTCACCCCCATCACCTCGGTGCCCATCTACGGCGGCAGCGACGGCAACACCTTCGACCAGCAGAAGCAGGCCCTCACCAGCGGCGTGGAAGTGGTGATCGCCACGCCCGGCAAATTGCTCAGCCACCTCAACCTGGGCTACGTGCCGCTGGACGGGCTGGAGTTCCTGGTGCTGGACGAGGCCGACCGCATGATGGACATGGGCTTCGTGGACGACATCAACCGCATCATCAAGTTCCTGCCCAAGGAGCGGCAAACGCTCATGTTCAGCGCCACCATGCCGCCGGCCATCCGCGAGCTGAGCAAGCGCATCCTGCACGACCCCGTGGAGGTGACCATCGCCCTGAGCAAGCCCGCCGAGGGAGTGGACCAGCAGGCGTACGTGGTGTACGAGATGCAGAAGGCGCGGCTGCTGGAGCAGGTGCTCACCG
This sequence comes from Flavobacteriales bacterium, assembly GCA_034002325.1. GTDB lineage: Bacteria > Bacteroidota > Bacteroidia > Flavobacteriales_F > PHOS-HE28 > PHOS-HE28. Next base: position 2,828 of record JAVFAQ010000032.1, read on the forward strand.
AGTCGCCCGCCACCAGCATCGTGATCTTCGCCGGCCGCAAGGTGGAGGTGCGCAACCTGGACCGCCACCTGCGCAAGAAGGGCTTCGACTCGCGCGGCATGCACAGCGACCTGGACCAGAGCGAGCGCGAGGAGGTGATGCTCTCCTTCCGCAACCGCCGCCTGCGCATCCTGGTGGCCACCGACGTGGTGAGCCGGGGCATCGACATCGACGACATCGACCTGGTGATCAACTACGACGTGCCGCGCGACCCGGAGGACTATGTACACCGGGTGGGGCGCACGGCGCGGGCCTCGCGCAAGGGGCGGGCGATCACCTTCGTGAACGAGCTGCAGATGCGCGAGTTCGGCAAGATCGAATCGCTGATCGGCTACGCGGTGCGCAAGATGCCGCTGCCCGATGGGACCACGGGCCCGCGCTACGACCCGGCGGCCCGCGCGCCACGCACCGGCGGCGGCCGCGACGGGGGCCAAAACAACGGCCACCGCCGGGGTGGCGGTGGCCGTAGGAAAGGCGGTGGCGGCGGCGGTGGCCGGCCCCGCCAGCAGCAGGGCGGACGTTAGCGCGCCCGGAACTTGTCCTTGTTGGCCTCCAGCACGGCCAGCGCATCCCAGCCCTTGGCCGCCTTGCCCACCCGCTCGATGGTGACCTTCTGCATGGCCACTTCGGTGTGCGGCCGGTCGCGACCGTCGCGCGGTTCGGCGGCGATGGCGTCCACCACGTCCTGCCCGCTCACCACGTAGCCGAACACGGCGTGGCGACCGTCGAGGTGCGGCGTGGGGCCATTGGTGAGGAAGAACTGGCTGCCGTTGGTGGCCGGGCCGGCGTTGGCCATGCTCAGGGTGCCGGGGCGGTCGTGCTTCAGGTCGGGGTGGATCTCATCGGCAAAGGAATAGCCCGGCCCACCGGCACCGGTGCCCGTGGGGTCGCCCCCCTGGACCATGAAACCGGGGATCACCCGGTGGAAGATGATGCCATCGTAGTACGGCGTGCCCTCGGGCTTGGCCGTGTTCTTCATGGTGCCCTCGGCCAGGGCCACGAAGTTGGCCACGGTCATCGGGGCCTTCTCATGCTCCAATTTGATGCGGATGTCGCCCTTGCGGGTCTTGATCACGGCGAAGAGGCCGTCGGTGGCGTTCTGTTCGGGTGCGCTCATGGTGGTTGCGGGTGTGGCGGCCACCGATCCGGTGTTCTCCTGCACGGGTGCGCTGCAACCGGCCAAGGCCAGGCCGATCAATGTGGAAAGGGGAAGGGTGACGAGCATGTTCATGCGTGGGTTGAAGTTGAGGCGCAAAAGTAGGGACCTGCGGAGGAGACAGGCACGGCCACATGCGTCGTGTACGACCGCAACGCCACCTATTCCCGGCCCCGATCACCGGGACACCACCACGGGCACGGGCAGCTGCCCTTGGGCCACCAGCACGTAGCGGCCGGGCGCGAGCGCGCTTACGTCCACCACGGTGCGGTCACCGGCCATGCTGCGCCCCTCGGCCACCCGGCGCCCGGCAGCATCCACCATGTGCCAGGCCCGCACGGGCGCATGGCCCGCCCATACCACATGCAGTCGCTCCGCGGCCGGCTGCGGGTGAACGGACGGTGCCGCCCAGGACATGGCATCCGCACCGGTGGCCAGGAACGGCTCGCTCACGGCCACACAGGGATGCGACTGCCCCACCAGCACGGTGTAGGTACCGTTCGCCGCATACGGGATGCACTGCGTGTCCGCACCGGCCAACGGCGCGCCGTCGAGGTACCAGGTGTACGAGGTGCCGGTGAGATCCGCGCACAGCTCCTCCCCTTCCAAGGTGATGGTGGCCTGGGCCGTGGGCGTGAATTCCGCCGCGATGGTGACGCCCAGGGCCATGATGGTGTTGGGGCACACGCTGGGCGCGGCCGTCACGTGGTACTCCCCGCTGGTGGTCACGATCAGCTCGGGCGCGTCGGCCCCGGGAATGGGCACACCGAAATTGGTCCACTGGATGTTCTCGGTGTAGGGCATGCCCAGGGTGAGGGTGAGCGTATCGCCTTCGCAATAGAGGCCGCCGCCCTCGCCCACCATGGCGTACGGCTCATCGCCCCCATGGATCACGAAGGGCAGCAGGAACATCCATCCGTCCACCAGCACGCCCGGCGATGTCTCCGTGCAGCCATTGAGGGTGGCGGCGACGGTGAACATGGACCCCACGGCCTCGCCGGCGGGCAGCACCAGGGTCTGTTCGGTGGCGCCGGGCAGCAGCTGGCCGTCGCGGTACCACTGGTACGTATCGAAATCGCCGGTGGTGAGCACGGCGCTCTCATCGGGACAAAGGATGGGGGCCGAGGGCGAGATCACGGGGTCGTGGTCGCATTGGGCGGCGGCACCCAGGGGAGCGATCAGCAGCGAACAGGCGAGGAATGGTGTGCGCATGGTGCGTGGGTTTGTGTCCGTATGACGAAGATGGGGCGCCAAACGCTGCCCGGTGTCGCGGCGCGCTCCCTGCCCTACCTGCGCGCGCCCCAGCGGCCGCCCAGCCAGGCCATGGGCAGGTAGGCCACCGCCAGGTCCAGCGCCACGAACCAGGCCGGTGCCGGTACCATGAAGGCGGCCGCGATGCCCCCCAGCAGATGCAGGGCGCCCACGACCAACGCCATGGCCATCTTCCGCGTGGCCGCGAGCCATGCGGCGATCGCCCCGCCGACCAGGGAAGGCACCGCATGGGCGATGAAGGGCGACAGGAAATACCGGCCTTCGAGCAGGCCGTACGTGCCCGCATCGCCGGGGTCGAAACCCGCCGGGGTGCCGATCAGCTTCATCATCGCGCTCAACAGGAAGCCGTTGAGGAAGATGCAGGCCACGGCGCCCAAGAGCACCGCAAGGAAGTTGCGTAGGACAGGGGACATCGTGCGGGCGTGATGATGGATGAACGAAGCTATATCGATCCATGATCGCGGCGTTGTCCGGAGTTGCACGGCACGACCATCCACGCCAACGGCACCAGGGGTACCTTCGCGGCCGACATGAGCGATAACAAACCCTGCCCCGAATGCCGCTCGGCCATCACCTACCCCACGGGCACCTCGTGGATGTGCGGCGAGTGCGGCCACGAATGGAACCCCGATGAGGTGGCCGCCGCCGAAGCGGGGCCGGTGGTGAAGGACGCCAACGGCAACGTGTTGCATGACGGCGACGATGTGGTGGTCATCAAGGACCTGCCCGTGAAAGGCATGCCCAAGCCCGTGAAGGCCGGCACCAAGGTGAAGAACATCCGCCTGGTGGACGGCGACCACGACATCGACTGCAGGATCGACGGCTTCGGCGCCATGGGCCTGAAGAGCGAGTTCGTGAAGAAGGCGTAGGCGTTCGTGTGGTGGCCCGGGGTCCATTGGCCACCTCCGCCCCACTTTCACCTCCCTGCTGCGTTGGGACTTGGAGCCGCAGGGCCACGACGTACATGTTCCACCTTGGATGAAGGCGAAATAGCGGCAGCTCCTGTGTTGACCGCCTTCCGGGTCACCACGCTGGATCGGTCGTGGCCATGAACGCACAACGCCGATCGTCCGTGCGGACCGATCGGCGCCGTGGTGCGGTGTGCGGCCCGCTCAAGGTTCGGTGGGCATCTGCTGCCACTGGTCCACCCACTGGCCGTTCATGTTCGGGTCGTACATCACGTCGTTGGTGCCGAAGTACTGGCCGTCGCTATTGATCCAGTAGTTCTCGTAACCGGCCTCCACCTTGCCTTGTTGGCCCGTATGCGGGTTCCAGGCGTCCTGCTCGCCGCGGATCGCGTTGATGGTGGCGTTCTGCTGGCGGTCCATGCTGGCGTTGTTGCTGTTCCAGGTGCCCATGATGGCGTCGTTCACGCCGTTCACCATGTCGCGGTGGGCGGCCTGCCGGGCATCGAAGGCGGCCTGGTTGCTGCGCATGCGGGCGTTGTGGGCGTCCCAGCTCTGCTGGTTGCTTTGCATGCGCTGGTTGTGCGCCGCCCAGCTCTGCTGCTCCTTCTGCTGCTCGTGGCGGGCGTAGGTGGCGAAGTACGCCGGGTCATGGCGCATGCTCGCCAGGCCGCCCAGCAGGTTGTTGCGCTCGCGCTCGAAGCTGCCCTGCGGCGCCTCCAGCTCGGTGGTGTAGTAGCCCCAGCTCACCAGGCCCTGCGCGGCGATGCTGAACCAGTGCAGCACCACGGCCCGGCGGCTGTCGCCCCGGCGCCACTCGCTCACGTTGGCCTTGCAGGTGCGCTGCTGCTGGCCCGAGATGTACAGCCCGTCCAGCCCGCGCTGGTCCACCTGCTCCACGCCCGGCGCGGCGGCCTGGCCCACCAGCTCATAGCCCTCCTGGCGCATGCGCGGCGCCAGGTCCTGCATCACCACCTGCTCGGGCGCCACGGGGGCGCGCATCCGCATGTTGTTCGCCTGGTAGAACTGGCCCAGTTGGCCGGTGGTGTGCATGAAGGTGACGGCCTGCGTGTTCTTCACGTGGAGCCCGGGCCCGCTGGCGCTCCAGTTGCCGGTCTGCATGCCCTGCACGTTCCAGTGGGCGGGCAGCTGGATCTGCGCCATGGGCACCTTGAACTGGCTGCTGTGGATGGTGTGGGTGCGCATGGCCCCGGAAGTGCCGGTCTGCTGCGGCATGCCCTGCCCGGTCGCGGCGCCCGCCATTTCGGGCTGCTGCTCCGCTCCTTGCCCTTCCATCGACCGGTCGGCGGGAAGCACCTGCCCGGTGAGGGCGGCCACGCGGGCCTCCAGCTCGCTCATCCGCTGGTCCGCCATGCCCTGCTCGGTCAGGGCGCTGTCCTGTCCGCAGGCCATCAGCAGGGCCGTGCAACCGATCATCAAGGGCGAACCGTTCATTGCGTGGGGTGTTTCCCGCTCATCGGCGAAGGGTGCGCAATGTGAACAACACGGCGCTACGCGGGGTCGTCGAGGCCCTTGCCCGCCAGGATGCGGTCCACGTGCCGGGCGATCCGGGCCTCGCGCGTCTTCGCCTGCTTGGCCCCCGCGAAGTGCAGCAGGTAGCCGCGTTGCCGGCCGGGCGTGAGCGCGTTGAACGCCTTCCTCAGCCCGGGCATGTCCCGCAGGGCCTGCTTGAGCTCGGCGGGCATCGCGAAGGCGGACGTGTCCTTCATCTCCACCTGCTTCCCGGCCTTCTCCACGGCGATAGCCTCACGGACGTAGGCCTTCAGCACGGGCGTGAGGCGCTCGATCTCTTCGGCACCGGTGAAGCGCAGCTGCCGCGCCGCCTGCACGTGGGCCGTCTGCTGCACCAGGAGCTGCTTCGGGTCCTTCAGCAGCGCGCCCTTGTGGAAGAGCAGCGCGCAATAGTGCTTGAAGCCGTGGATCAGGAACACGTTCTTCCCGTTGAGCGTGTAGCAGGGATGGCCCCACTTCAGCTCCTCGGTAAGGCCGCTGTCCAGGGCGATGTCGCGCAGCAACCGGAAGGCTTCCTGCCACGGGGTGTCCTTCTCGAAGAACCAATGGGCCTTGGGGTTCATGGGCGTGATCTGTTGCAGGTGGAATGCATGGCGCGCAGGCGATCCTCCGCAAAATATGCGGAGAATGATCGGCCTATTCTCCGCACGGCCCTACCACTTCGCCCCGGGCAGCTTCGCCGCCTGCTTCACCCAGGAGATGAACCGCTGCTCGTCGATCACCTCGTTCTCGTGGATGTGGAAGTAGCGCACATCGGGCTGTTTGCTGGCTTCCGGCGGAAGGGGCTGCATGTGCGCGCCCATGGGGAAGGCCACCTTCACGTACTTGGTGAGGCAGTGGAAACCGATGGACCAGGTGCCCTCGTCCACGCCATAGAACGGGGTGTTCCACCGCACGGACTTGTGTACGCCGGGCAGGGTTCGCGTGATCATCGCGTCCAGCCAACGGCCCACGTCCTGTTTCCAGCCGGGCATGGCGTTGATGTAGGCCTGCACCGGGGCATCGCCGGTGCCTTTGGCGATCTGCGGGTTGCCGCCGGCAAGCAGCTTCGCGGACGGCGGGGTCTTACGGGTGGTCATCGGAACAAATATCCGCCGTGATGGCCTGACCCGATCGCGGATGGCCCGGCGAAAGCACCCGGCCCGGTTTATTTCCGGCGGATCGTCGGGCCAAGGTGGATAATGACCGACCTTTGTCCCATCAATGCCCCGGTGGTTTTGCCGGGGATCAACAAGTCCGCCATTCCGGCGGGCGCAACCAGTAAGTACATGTCAAGCGGTACAGTGAAGTTCTTCAACACGGAGAAAGGGTACGGTTTCATCACCCCGGACGAGGGTGGTAAGGACGTCTTCGTGCACAAGACCGGGACCCGGGACGACCTGCGCGAGGGTGACAAGGTCACCTTCGAAGTGGAGCAGAGCCCCAAAGGCCCCAACGCGGTCAACGTGACCCGGGCCTGAGGTCTCCCCTCTCGCAAGAACAACGGAGCCCCGGCGATGAGCCGGGGCTTTGTCGTTGACGGGGGTGGGTGTGGCACCCCATGGACCGGAAGGGATCAACCGGTGATCCCGATATTCGGGATGCCATGGCCGTCCGTTTCCATCGCCGATCAATCCGGTTACCTGGATATGATTACACCCGTGCCGGTGCGTATTACGTCACCGTTTGCACGCACCAACGCGCGCACGCATTCGGACAGGTCACGGATGGCGTGATGCGGAATTCGGCCATGGGCGACATCGTCCAACGGTGTTGGGATGCGATACCCGAACACATGCCCATGGTGATATGTGATGCATTCGTGGTGATACCGAACCATGTGCATGGCATCGTGGTGATCACGGAACAGGCGGATGTTCCACCCCCCGTAGGGGCGGGAAATTTCCCGCCCCTACGGGGGGTGGAACAGGATCCCACGGAACCACCACCCGATGATCCGGACGCGCCACGGAAACGCCCCATCGCCATCATGGTGAAAAATTCGTTGGGCCATATCATGCAGACCTTCAAGGCTGCCGTTTCACGGCAGTTCTATCGGGACGATCTAATGCCACGCGGAACACCGGTGTGGCAGCGGGGGTACTATGAACACATCATCCGCGATGACGCCGAATGGATGCGCATCGCGGATCACATCCGGGACAACCCGAAGAATTGGGAGAAGGATAGGTTCAATCGGTGAACCGCAGACCCGCGTTAGGGACAGAAGCGGGTAGCCCACAGGCGGCTGAGGAACGAGGCCGCCGAGGACTACGAGCGGATGGCCCGACGGCGCTGCATTTGAGCGCCGGAACGCCCAAAGAACTCAGGTCTGCAATACTCCCATATTGAACCTGCCTCCAGCAGGCAGGCTCCCTTTCATGTCTGCAACACCCCCATATTGAACTCCCTTGTCGCCGGTGCCTGCTGCGCCGCCTCGATCCCCAAACTGATCCAGGTCCTTGTGTCCAAAGGGTCAATGATCGCATCCAGCCACAGCCGCGCCGCTGCGTAGTACGGGCTCATGCTCTCCTCGTACTTCGCGCGGATCTTGCCGAGGATCTCCTCCTCGCGTTCCTTGGTGATCTCCTCGCCACGGCCCTTCAGCGCCGCCACCTCGATCTGCAGCAGCACCTTGGCGGCCTGCTCGCCGCCCATCACGGCCACCTGCGCGCTGGGCCAGCCCACGATCAGGCGCGGGTCGTAGGCCTTGCCGCACATGGCGTAGTTGCCCGCGCCGTAGCTGTTGCCCACGATCACGGTGAACTTGGGCACCACGCTGTTGCTCACGGCGTTCACCATTTTCGCGCCGTCCTTGATGATGCCGCCGTGCTCGCTGCGGCTGCCCACCATGAAGCCGGTGACGTCCTGCAAAAAGACCAGCGGGATGTTCTTCTGGTTGCAGTTGGCGATGAAGCGCGTGGCCTTGTCGGCGCTGTCGCTGTAGATCACGCCGCCGAACTGCATCTCGCCCTTCTTGCTCTTCACCACCTTGCGCTGGTTGGCCACGATGCCCACGGCCCAGCCATCGATGCGCGCGTAGGCGGTGAGGATGCTCTGGCCGTAGCCCTGCTTGTACTCGGTGAAGTCGCTGCCGTCCACTAAGCGCGCAATGATCTCGCGCATGTCGTAGGGCTTGGCGCGCTCGCTGGGGAGGATGCCGTAGAGCTCCTTCGGATCGGCCTTGGGCGGTGCGGGTTTTTCGCGGGAGAAGCCGGCGTCCTTCGGCTTGCCCAGCTTGTCCATGATGGCGCGGATCTTCTTGAGGCAATCCGCATCGTCCTTGCACTGGTAGTCGGTCACACCGCTGATCTGGCTGTGCGTAGTGGCGCCGCCGAGGGTCTCGTTGTCGATGTCCTCGCCGATGGCGGCTTTCACCAGATAGCTGCCCGCGAGGAAGATGCTGCCGGTCTTCTCCACGATCAGCGCCTCGTCGCTCATGATCGGCAGATAGGCGCCACCGGCCACGCAACTGCCCATCACGGCGGCGATCTGGGTGATGCCCATGCTGCTCATCACGGCGTTGTTGCGAAAGATCCTTCCGAAGTGCTCCTTGTCGGGGAAGATCTCGTCCTGCATGGGCAGGTAGACGCCAGCGCTGTCCACTAAGTAGATGATGGGCAGGCGGTTCTCGATGGCGATCTCCTGCGCGCGCAGGTTCTTCTTGCCCGTCATGGGGAACCAGGCCCCGGCCTTCACGGTGGCGTCGTTGGCCACCACGATGCACTGGCGCTTGCTCACGTGACCGATGACGACCACCACGCCCGCGCTGGGGCAGCCGCCGTGCTCGGCGTACATGCCATCCGCAGCGAAGGCACCGATCTCGATGCGCGGGCTCTTGGGGTCCAGCAGCGCGTCGATGCGCTCGCGGGCGGTCATTTTGCCCTGCGCGTGCAGCTTGGCGATGCGCTTCTCGCCGCCGCCCTGGTGGACTTTCTTCAGGCGCTTGTGCAGCTCGGAGAGGGCGAGCTTGTTGTGGTCCTCGTTCTTGGAGGCTTCGATGTCGATCTTTTCGGACATGATCAGAGGATCAGAGGATCAGAAAATGCCTGGACCTCGATGACTGTGGTGGCGAAGATCGGGCAGACGGGCGGACCGGGGGTTGATACGGACATGATCGGTCATTGCGAGCGCAGCCAAGCACTCCATGCCCCGCCATGGTCCTCGCTGCGGCCGGGCGCGGGCGGGGGCGCGGGCATCCCGTACCGCCACCAGGGCCTCGTGCGCACCCGGGCGGGCCAACGCCCTACTTCGCCACGGCCACGGAGCGCTTCTCGCGGATCACGGTGATCTTCACCTGGCCGGGGTAGGTCATCTCGTTCATGATGCGGTCGGCGATGCTCATGCTCAGCTCGTCGCTCTGCTGGTCGTTGATCTTCTCGCTCTCCACCATCACGCGCAGCTCGCGTCCGGCCTGTATGGCGAAGGCCTTGTTCACCCCCGGGTAGCTCATGGCCAGGCTCTCCAGGTCCTTCAACCGCTGGATGTACGCCTCGGTGGCCTCACGCCGGGCGCCGGGGCGGGCACCGCTGATGGCGTCGCAGGCCTGCACGATGGGCGAGAGCAGGGTGGTCATCTCGATCTCGTCGTGGTGGGCGCCGATGGCGTTGCACACATCGGGCTTCTCGCCGTACTTCTCGGCCAGCTTCATGCCCAGCAGGGCGTGCGGCAGCTCGGGCTCGTCCTCGGGCACCTTGCCGATGTCGTGCAGCAGGCCCGCGCGCTTGGCGGCCTTGGGGTTGAGGCCCAGCTCGGCGGCCATGATGGCGCTGAGGTTGGCCACTTCACGGCTGTGCTGGAGCAGGTTCTGGCCGTAGCTGCTGCGGTACTTCATGCGGCCCACCATGCGGATGAGCGAATTGTGCAGGCCGTGTATGCCCAGGTCGATGCAGGTGCGCTTGCCCACCTCCATGATCTCCTCCTCGATGTGCTTGCGGGTCTTGCCCACGATCTCCTCGATGCGGGCCGGGTGGATGCGGCCGTCCTTCACCAGTTGGTGCAGGGCCAGGCGGGCCACCTCGCGGCGCACGGCATCGAAGCAGCTGAGGATGATCGCCCCGGGGGTGTCGTCCACCACGATCTCCACCCCGGTGGCCTCCTCCAAGGTGCGGATGTTGCGCCCCTCGCGGCCGATGATGCGGCCCTTGACATCGTCGTTCTCGATGTTGAACACGCTCACCGAGTTCTCCACCGCATGCTCGGTGGCCACGCGCTGGATGGTCTGGATCACGATGCGCTTGGCCTCCTTGTTGGCGTTCAGGCGGGCCTCTTCCTGCACGTCCTTGATATGGGCCATGGCCGCCGTGCGGGCCTCGTCGCGCAGGCTTTCCACCAATTGCCGCCGGGCGTCCTCGGCATTGAGGCCGCCGATGTTCTCCAACAGGGACACCTGCTTGGCATGGAGCTTTTCGCTCTCCTCGCGCCGCCGCTCCACGCCTTCGAGCTTGCTTTCGAGCTCGCTCTTGAGGCGCTCCAGCTGCTTTTCCTTGTTGGCCAGGTCCTGCTGCTGGCGGCTCAACTGCGATTCGCGCTGCTTGGCCTTGTCCTGGGCCTGCTTGATCTGGCGGTCGCGCTCGCCCACCTCCTTCTCATGCTCCTGCTTCAGCTGCAGGAACTTCTCCTTGGCCTGCAGGATCTTCTCCTTCTTGAGCGCTTCGCCCTCGGCCTCGGCCTCCTTGAGCAGGCCCGATCGCCGCTTGCGCAGCAGGTTGTTCATCAGTATGAAGAGGATGGCGCCGCCGGCCACCAAGCCGGCGAGCAGGCCGATCACTAGGCTTGTCGTATCGAGGTTCATCTGGTCCGTTGTTGTTCAACGGACCCCGGCGGGGCTGCGCAAGGCCGCAACGGGCCGAAGGCGATCAGGCGGCGACACCGGCGAGGGCTTGCTCCATGGCGGCCACGGCCTGCTCCATCTGCGCCCGACGCTGGGGCGAGGCGGTGTTCAGGGCGCGCACGGCCACCTCCAGGGCGGCCATGGCCAACAGGTCCTGCCGGTCGGTCAGCGGGTGGCTGGCCTTCAGGCGGGCGATGCTCTCGTTGATCTCGGCCACGGCCTGGCGCACGTTCGCTTCCTCACCCGGGTGGATGCTCAGCGGGTATGCCCGGCCTGCCAGTTCTATGCTGATCGATCGTTCCTCCATGGTGCGGGGCCGCTATGTGTTGATCAATGCCATGCAGCGGTCGATCTCCTTCACCAGTTCGTCGATCCGTTCCTTCGTTCCTGTTCCTTTCGGCCCGCTGGGGCCGGGACTTGCCTTGCGAAGCACCTCGTTCTCCCGTTCCAGTTCCGAGACGCGCGCCAGCAGGGTATCGCACTTCCGTTGCAGGTCGTGCGCCGCCTTGCCCGCGGTGGCCGCCTCCCGCTTCAACGCCTTGTGGTCGCCGGCCAGCCGTACGACCTGGTGCTGCAATGCGAGCAAACGGTCCGCCAATGTCTCCATGTCCCTCGGCCCGGAAGAACTTCAGGGGTCCGAGGCCAAAGATAGCGGCCACCGCGCATCATGGCACGGAAGTGTATGAACGATGCGATGTGGATGCCCGCGACGGCCCGCCGCCCACGCCCCGCGGCCGTATCGGTAGCTTCGCCCCAGGCCCCGTGACCATCATGCCCAAACTTCCACCTCCGCTTAAACCATCGATAATCATTCATCTGTGCCTGAGCCTATTGCATATAAACGAGGCTCGGTCCCAGCCGGCCGCCCTCCCTTCGGGCTACATCCTGCCGATGGACATCCCGCTGGACCTCTCGGGCAACTTCATGGAGCCCCGCACGAACCACTTCCACTCGGGCCTCGACATGCGCACGCAGGGGCGCGAGGGCATACCGGTGAAGGCCGTGGCCGACGGCTGGCTCTCGCGGATCAAGATCAGCCCGTGGGGCTATGGCAAGGCGGTCTACATCGACCATCCCGACGGGCACACCACCGTGTACGC
>JAVFAQ010000033.1:0-14496 GCA_034002325.1 Flavobacteriales bacterium
CAGCTGCTGGGCATGAGCGACCACATCCGCTTCCACATGGCCGCCGCCGGCTACAACGTGGTGAAGTACGTGCCGTACGGTCCGGTGCGCAAGGTGATGCCCTATCTCTTCCGCCGCGCCGAGGAGAACACCAGCGCGCGCGGGCAGACCGGACGGGAGCTGCGCCTGATCAACGCCGAACGCGCGCGACGGGCCGCTGCGGGCCGTGTGTAGCCGGGACGCACCGCTTCCACCGTTCATCACGCCCCGCCCGCCGTTGGCCATGATCCCCTGGCGGCCGCCGGCCCGGGCACATATCCTTGTTCCATCAACACCCTCCTGCCATGGCACGCCACCTTTCCACCCTGTCCATCCTGCATTACGTGTACGGCGGTCTGCAATTGCTCGGCGGGCTGGTCGTCCTGATGGTCTTCCTCACGCTCGGCGGCCTGCTGGGCAGCGAGCTGATGGCCGCGGACGACCCGGCCGCCGTCTTCGTGGGCCGGTTCCTCCAGGTCTTCGGCGTGGCCTTCGCCGCCCTGCTGCTGGTCTGGGGGGTGCTCGTGGTCCTCAGTGGCCGCTGGATCGCGCAGGGACGCCACCGCACCGGCTCCATGGTGATCGCCGCGCTGTGCTGCATCAGCTTCCCGTTCGGCACCGCGCTGGGCGTGTTCACCATCATCGTGCTGTCGGACAGCGAGGTGAAGAACGCCTACCCCGCCGTGCGCTAAGGCTGCTCCGCCACGATCCGGCGCAGTGTGGCCGTGCTGTCGCGGTCCGGGTTGCGCAGCACCGACACCACCAGGTGCGCCGGCCGGCCGCCCACCATGCTCCGCAACCGGTAGTGGATGCTGTCCGGGGTGCGCTCCGAGGCCTTGAAGTCCACTTCGGCGGTGGGCATCGCCGCGCGCAAGGCGGCCAGGTCGGTGGGCCATGCCGCCATCTGCTCGGCGCCGCGGGCATCGGCCTGCACCAAGGTGCTTTGCAGCCGCTGGCGCACCTTGTACTCCGGGAGCCACGCCCCGCCCATGAGGCGATCGCCATAGAACCAGTACGACACGCCCACGCCCAGGACGATGCCGAAGAGGTACAGGGTGACGCGGCGTTGGAAGGTCATCTCGGTCTGATGATCAGAAGATCAGATGATCAGAAGATCAGAAAATCAGATGATCAGACAATTGGATGATCATTGGAAGGCGGCCAGCAATATGTCCAGGTCCTTGTAGGGCAGCTTGAAGGCGTTGGCGAGGATGGGACTGGTGACGCTGCCGTTGTAGAGGTACACGCCGTGGCGCACGCCGATGTCCATGCGGATCAGTTCAGCGAAGCCGCCGGCGTCGCCCATGGTGAGGAGCATGGGGCTGAAGATGTTGCTGAGCGCGGTGCTGGCGGTGCGGGGCACGCGGCTGGCGATGTTGGGCACGCAGTAGTGCACCACGCCGTAGCGCTTGTACACGGGGTCGGTGTGGGTGGTGACCTCGCTGGTCTCGAAGGCGCCGCCGCGGTCGATGCTCACGTCCACGATCACGCTGCCGCTCTTCATCTCCTTCACCATGTCCTCGCTCACCACCATGGGGGTGCGGCCTTGTTCGGGGCGCAGGGCGCCGATGGCCACGTCGGCATTGCGCAGGGCCTTGCGCAGCTCCTCGGGCTGCACCACGCTGGTCCACACGCGCTGCCCCAGGTCGTTCTGCAGGCGGCGCAGGCGGTAGATGCTCTTGTCGAAGACCTTCACGCTGGCGCCCAGGCCCAGGGCGGCGCGCGTGGCGAACTCGCCCACGGTGCCGGCACCGATCACCACCACTTCGGCGGGCGCCACGCCACTGATCCCCCCCAGCATCAGGCCCGGCCCGCCCTTGTCGGCACTGAGGTGTTCGCTGGCCACCTGCACGCTGGTGTTGCCGGCGATCTCCCCCATGGCGCGCACGATCGGGTAGATGCCCTCGCGGTCCTTGATGAAGTCCCAGGCCACGGCCGTCATGCGCTTCTCCATCATGCGCTTCAGGGTGTCCTTGGGCTGCACGGTGAGCTGCAGGGCCGAGATCAGCGTCTGCTTGTGGCGCAGCATCTCGATCTCCGCGTGCGTGGGCGGGGCCACCTTCAGGATGATCTCCGCCTTGAACACCTCGGCGGGGCCGTCCACCACCATGGCGCCGGCCTCGCTGTAGTCGCTGTCCTGGAACTGGGCGGGCGCCCCGGCACCGCGCTCGATCACCACCTCATGGCCGCGGCCCGCCAGCACGGCCACCGCCTGCGGGGTCAGCGGCACGCGGTGCTCGTGGAAGGTGATCTCCTTGGGGATGCCGATGGACAGGCTCTGCTTGCGGCGGCCCACTTCCATCACCTGCTCCTGCGGGATCATGGCCGACTGCCGGGCCAATTGTTTGAGCAGTTCGGAGGAGGGAGCCATGGCTGAACGAAGGATGGCGAAGATAAGCGCGGGGAGGGTGCGGGCCGCTTCGGCCGGGGTGCCCTCCCGGTACCGCCCGCCGGCACCGCCCGATCGCACCGGGGACCCCGGTCACGGATACTGGCCCGGCGTATGGGGCCCTTCGCCGCCCCGCCGCGAGGCATGCACCAGGCGGCCCATTTCATAATGCTCCTTCCGGTGTGCCGCCCCCTGCTGGTCGTAGTAGATGAACTCCCCGTGGGGCATGCCCTTGACGAAGGCGCCGGTATAGCTCACCGTTCCATCGGTCCGCAGCACCACCAGCTCACCTTCCGGCCGCCCGTCGATGCACGTGATGGTGTAATGGCCAAGGCCGCTGGGAAAGTCCGTGCGATAGGGGCCGTTCACCAATGCGCCGGTGGAGTCCCGCACCACGCGCTCGCCATGGAGGGCACCGTCGCGATAGGGCTTCGTCCATTCCACCCGGCCGTTGCGATGGTAGGTGGTGCTGGGGCCGTGATGTTGGCCGTTGCGGTGGGCCAATTGCCAATGCACACGGCCATCGGGGCGGTGGAAGACCTCGCGCCCGTGCCGCAATCCGTTCCGGTAGGTGGTGGTACGGACCTTCCTTCCCAAGGTGTCGTACTTCACCACCGGGCCATGGAGCCGTCCCTTTCGGTATTGCAGCACAAGGGTCTCGCGGCCGAGGCTGTCGTACCACATGGCCGGGCCGTGGCGCTGGCCCGCACGGTAGGCTTCATGCCCCACCAGCCGGCCCGTGGTGTCGTACACGGCGACCCGGCCCAAGGGGTGCCCGTCCTTGCCCCGTTCGAACACGCCATAGCGGCCGTTCCGCACTTCGGTGGTGTCCATGCGCTGGGCGTGCAGCATGGGCCATGCGTTCAGCAGCAGCAGGCATGCGGCCGTCCGCCACGCCGTGGCCCGCATGGCCCGTAGCGGGTCGGCCGGCATCCGGCTGCGGCCCGCCCCCCGCATCACAGGTCCAGGTCCAGTTCCTGCCGCAGCAGCAGCAGCGCGGGGTTCCTCGCGGCCATGAGCTTGAAGCGGTCCTGCGGGGTGGCGCGGGGCTTCACGGTGATCGTCTCCTTCAGCACGTCGAGCATCAGGCCGGGGTCGCCCAGCTCGCGGCGCAGGTGGCCCAGCAGCAGGGGCTTTTCATCCCGCAGGTAGTTCTCCTGCACCTCGTTCACGATGGCGAAGGAGATGCGGCCGGGACCCGTCACCTGCGGGTCGCGCGCGGCCAGCGTGGCGTGCAGGCTGTTCTGGTTGCGGCGCTTGCAGGCCAGGGCGTAGTCGTTCCACGCCTTGCGCAACAGCGCCAGGTTCACCTCCTTGGTGGAGGGCATGGCCTCGCTGCCGTCCTCGGTGTCCTCTGCGGCCAGGGCCTTGTCCGGCGAGGTCAGCGTGGCCTTGATGCTCATTTGCCCGGCGATCCGGCGTTTGGGCACGTACTGCGTGGGGGATGGCGGCGGTGCGGCCGGGGCCTGTGGCGCGGTTCCGCCGGCCCCCGCATCGGGCCGGGCCGGCGCCGGGTCGGTGGCCACCGACGGGGTGTCGGGCCGGGGCGCGGCCGGCGGGGCTACCGCGGCACGGGGTTCAGGCTTTTTTTTTTCGGTCGGTGCCGCACCCTCGCCGGCGCCCATGGTATGGGTGAGCTGGATCAGGGCGAGTTCCACCAGCAGGCGCGGCTCCCGGCTGGCCTTGTACTGCGCGTCGCACTGGGCCATGGCGTCCAGCGCGCGCACCAGCAGGTCGCGGCCGATGCGCCCGGCCTGCTCGCCGTAGCGCTTCTGCACGTCCTCGCCCACCTCCAGCAGGGGCAGGGTGCGCGGGTCCTGGCCCACGAGCAGGTCGCGCAGGTGCCGCGCCAGGCCGGTCACGAACAGGTGCCCGTCGAAGCCCTGCTGCAGGATCGCGTTGAACTCCACCAAGGCGCCGGGCGTGTCGCCGTCGATCAGCGAGTCGGTGATGCGGAAGTAGTGCTCATGGTCCAGCACGTTGAGGTTGCGGATCACGTCCTCGTAGGTGAGCTTCTTGCCCGCGTAGCTCACCAGTTGGTCGAAGATGCTCAGGGCGTCGCGCAAGCCGCCATCGGCCTTCCGGGCGATCACGTGCAGGGCCTGGGACTCGGCCTCGATGCCTTCGCTGGCGGCGATGCGGGCCAGGTGCGCGGTGATGTCGGCGATGGTGATCCGCCGGAAATCGAACACCTGGCAGCGGCTCAGGATGGTGGGCAGGATCTTGTGCTTCTCCGTGGTGGCCAGGATGAAGATCGCGTAGCTGGGCGGCTCTTCCAGGGTCTTCAGGAAGGCGTTGAAGGCCGCCGAACTGAGCATGTGCACCTCGTCGATGATGTACACCTTCTTGCTGCCCACCTGCGGGGCGATGCTCACCTGCAGGATCAGGTTGCGGATGTCGTCCACGCTGTTGTTGCTGGCGGCATCGAGCTCGAAGATGTTCAGGCTGTGGTTGGCCGCCGCGTCCTGGCAGGGGGCGCAGGTGCCGCACGCGCGCAGGTCGTCGCCCAGGTTCTCGCAGTTCACCGTGCGCGCCAAGATGCGGGCGCAAGTGGTCTTGCCCACCCCGCGCGGGCCGGTGAACAGGAAGGCCGAGGCCAGCTGCTTGTTGCGGATGGCGTTCTGCAGCGTGCTGGTCACTGCCTCCTGGCCCACCACCGAATCAAAGGTGTCCGGGCGGTACTTGCGGGCGCTTACGACGAATTGTTCCATGCGGCAGGGCGAAGATAGATGGTGCGGCGGGCGGTGGGTTCATTCCAGCCACGCGTGCAAGGGCCGGCCGCCCACCACCAGGTCCTCCACCACGGCCCGGCCGTGGTGTACGCGCACCACGGCATGGGCGGGCAGGGGGCCGGAGCGGGCGCTGTCGGCCCATTGCGGCATGAGCAGCGCCTCGGTGCGCGCGCCCTCGCCCTCCTTCAGGTAGTAGCGGTCGAAGGGGAGTTCCACACGGATGATGGCCGTGCCGTCATCGTACCCCGTGCGCACCGCGAGGTAGGGGCCCGCCGGTGGCGGCGTGGTGCGCAGGTGGGTGATGTAGGCGAAGCCGGCGCTGTCGGTGCCTAAGCGGGCATAGTACCGGCGCGGCGTGGTGGTGGTGCTGTCGGCGACCGCCCATCGCCCGCTCTCGGCCTCGAAGTCCAGCCGCACGTATTCACCGCGGAAGGGATCGCGCGGGTCCAGCGGGGCGGTGCGGAACAGGAACACCTCGCCCTGCCGCAGGATGCGCTCCTGGCCGATGATGGCCCACGCCAGCACGCCGAGCTGGGCCAGGGCCACCACGATGAACAGCAGGTGGCTACGCTTCATGGTGCCGGGCTTTGCGGCGGCGCACCATCCGCAGGTTCAGGTACAGGAAGGCGCATCCGATGGCGATGAACACCAGCCCGCGCACGAAGAAGCCCAGCGCGGTGTCGAAGAAGCGCGCCATGATCGTGAGGCTGATGATGAGCAGGCCCAGGTTCATGCGGCGCAGGCTGTCCTTCTGCTGGCCGTGCATCACCGTGCGCACGCCCACCGCCAGCAGGACCAGGTTCACCAGTACGGTCGCCGCCAAGGTGGAGGCCAGGGCGGCCAGGGTGCATAGCAGGAAGAACGGCAGGGCCTCGGGGTAGGGCCAGCGCTCCAGCGGCGCGCGGCGGTGCCGGGTCAGCACGTAGGCCGCCAGGCCCAGCCCCGTGTACGCGGCGATCAACGCCACATCCATGACGGGGAGGCGTACGTGCCCGCCGGCCAGTGCGGTCCATGCGCCCCGGAAGCTGAACACGTACAGCACGATCAGCACCCCGGTGCCGCCCACCAGCGCCCAGGGCCAGGTGCGCAGGCCGGGGTCGCGGTGCATCCACGGCACCAAGGTGAACGAGGCCGCCAGCCCGATGAGGCCCAACGCATGGAAGCTGGTCCACTCCCGGTGGAACAAGTGCGCACCGATGAGCACGCTCAACGCCATCGCCAAACTGGCCCACCAGAAGCCGCGCCCCCGGCCCGTGCTGACGGCCAGCCGCCAGTAGGCCGGCACCGCGGCGACCAGCAACGGCACCAAGGCCCAGGGCCGCTCCCCGGCATGCGACCAGCCCCAGCGCACGCTGCAGCCGTACCAGGTGGCCATGGCCAGGAAGCCCAGCAGCACCACGACCGATCCCGGCAGGTAGAGCAGGGGCAGCATCAGGATGGCACAGACCAGCAGATAGCCTTCGAGGTCGCCTTCGATGTGGTAGATCTGGCTGATGAGGGCCACCGCGGCGCACAACGCGCAGGCCAGGAAGATGGCGCCGCCTTCGCGCCAGGCGGTCACGGCCATTTTGCGGCGCAGCGTGTACCACACCAACGCCTGGCCGATGAGCACCGGCACGAAGGCGACCACGGTGCGGGCCGTGCGCGGCAGTTCGTTCCAGTTGTGGGCCACCACCAGCACCACGCCCAGGCCGATGAGCAGCGCGCCGAGGATGCCGAACAGGGCGATGGTGCGGTCGCCGCCGTCGCGCTCCGGTGCGGGGTGCCGCGCGCGGATGCGCTCCGCCTGTTCGGGGCTGATGATCCCGTCATCGACCAGGGCGGGAAGCACGTCGTGCAAACGGGGGGCGGCCATGCCCGGCCAAGGTATCGCCGGGACCGCTGCGCCGGGCGGGAAGTTTTCGACAGTGGTGGGCCGGGCGGGGCCATCGGCCCCCCCGATACCTTTGCGCCCGCGGAACCACCGCGCCATCATGTCCACCCGCACCACCGAGGACCGCCAGCTCCGCTTCGAGCGCGGTGCCCATTCCGACGCCTTCCTGATCGACGCCTACGAGAAGCTCGTCTTCCCGCGCATCATCGAGGAGAAGATGCTGAGCCTGCTGCGCCAGGGCAAGGTCAGCAAATGGTTCAGCGGCATCGGCCAGGAGGCCATCAGCGTGGGCGCCACCATGGCCCTGCGCGCGAACGAGCACATCCTGCCCATGCACCGCAACCTGGGCGTGTTCACCACGCGCGGCATGCCCTTCCGCAAGCTGTTCGCCCAGTGGCAGGGCAAGGCCACCGGATACAGCAACGGCCGCGAGCGCAGCTTCCACTTCGGCAGCCAGGAGCACAAGGTGGTGGGCATGATCAGCCACCTCGGCCCCCAAATGGGCATCGCCGACGGGATCGCCCTGGCCCACAAGTTGAAGAAGGAGAGCGCCGCCACCATCGTCTTCACCGGCGATGGCGCCACCAGCGAGGGCGACTTCCACGAGAGCGTGAACGTGGCCGCCGTGTGGGACCTGCCCGTGCTCTTCATCATCGAGAACAACGGCTACGGCCTGAGCACGCCCAGCCGCGAGCAGTTCCGCATGAAGAGCTTCGTGGACAAGGCCATCGGCTACGGCATCGAGGGCGTGCAGGTCGCCGGCAACAACATCCTGGAGGTGTACGACACCATCGCGAAGCTGGCGGACAGCGTGCGCGAGGACCCGCGGCCCGTCCTGGTGGAGTGCATGACCTTCCGCATGCGCGGCCACGAGGAGGCCAGCGGCACCAAGTACGTGCCCAAGGAGCTGTTCGAGGAGTGGGGGAAGAAGGATCCCGTGGTGAACTACGAGAACTGGCTCATCGCACAGGGCATCCTGTCCATTGCGCAGCGTGATGCCATCCGTGCCCGCCTGAAGGATGGCATCGAGGCCGATCTGAAGCATGCGTTCGAGGAGCCCGAGCCCGTGCCGGTCGAAGCCGTGGAAGTGGGTGACGTCCACGCTCCTTTCAGCGGTTCGCAGTTGCCGGTCGGCCCGGCCACGGACGGCGCCCCCGAGAAACGCTTCATCGATGCCATCCAGGAAGGGCTGCGCCAGAGCATGGAGCGCCACCCCGGCCTGGTGCTGATGGGGCAGGACATCGCCGAATATGGCGGCGCCTTCAAGATCACCGAGGGCTTCGTGGAGCTGTTCGGCAAGGACCGCGTGCGCAACACGCCACTGTGCGAGAGCGCCATCCTCGGGGCGTCGCTGGGGCTCAGCATCAAGGGCATGAAGGCCATGATGGAGATGCAGTTCGCCGACTTCGTGAGCGAGGGCATCACCCAGATCTGCAACAACCTGGCGAAGATCCACTACCGCTGGGGCCAGAACGCCGATGTGGTGGTGCGCATGCCCACGGGGGCCGGCGTGGGCGCGGGGCCCTTCCACAGCCAGAGCAATGAGATGTGGTTCGTGAAGACGCCGGGTCTCAAAGTGGCCTACCCGAGCAACCCCTACGACGCGAAGGGCCTGCTCATGACCGCCTTCGACGATCCCAACCCGGTGATGTTCTTCGAGCACAAGGCGATGTACCGCAGCATCAGCGGCCCCGTGCCCGAGCAGCCGTACGGCATCCCCTTCGGCCAGGCGCGCACGGTACGCGAGGGCGCGGACCTCAGCATCATCACCTACGGCATGGGCGTACACTGGGCGGCGGAACTTGCGGATGAGCTGGTCGTCGCGAGCGGTGCGAAGCGATCCCTGGATGTCATCGACCTGCGCACCCTGGTGCCGCTGGACGTGGAAACGATCCTCGCCAGCGTGAAGAAGACCGGCAAGGTGCTGCTGCTGCACGAGGACACGCTGACCGCCGGGTTCGGTGGCGAGCTGGCGGCGATCATCGCGGAGCACGCCTTCGAACACCTGGATGCGCCCATCGTGCGGGTGGCCAGCTGGGACACGCCGGTGCCGTTCGCGATCCCGCTGGAGCAGGGTTTCCTGCCGAAGGGCCGGTTGAAGGCGGCGGTGGAGAAGCTGTTGGCGTATTGATCTGCGGCGCTTATCGTGCCCACCGGCCGGTAGCGCCTATCGCGGTGCCGCGAAGCCCTTCGCGCAGGACCCGGCGCAGTGGTGATCGGTGGTACGCGCCGTTCCTGTCCGACGCGCATGCCCATCGGACCGCACGGCCATGCGTACGGGGGATCGCCCGGAGGCGACGTCCGCTCATTGGGCCCGGCCGGCGATCGGCACATGGGCGTCCTTCGCCCCATGAAAACACGCCTTACCCTCACCGCAACGGCCATGGCCATGGCCTTCACGGCTGCCCCGCAGACCACCATCGCGCCGCTGTCGGTCACCTCCACGCTGGGGTCGTTCGGAAGTACGCCGAACGTGAACAACCTGATCGGGAACATCACCCCGGCCACCACGGCCGGCACCACGTTCCCGTTCGCGCCCGGCAGCGGCTTCTCCTCCGGCATCGGGTACGTGAGCCCCCTTGGCCAGTGGCAGGGCAGCATGACCTACACGTTCGTGAACACCACCTCGGTTTCGCGCATGCTGCTGTGGAACGCCTACTTCACCTTCGAGCTGAACCACAGTCTGCGCGATGCCCAGCTGGTGTTATACAACGCCATGAACGAGGTGGTGGGCACGGAGAACGTGAGCTTTCCGCAGGCGGTGAGCAGCGTGCTCACGCCGCAAGTGGTCGACCTTTCATCCGAGGTGCTCGACGTGAAGAAAGTGGTGGTGACCGTACAATCGCTCTGGGGCGGCAATGAGATCAGCCTGCGGCGCATGGCCTTCGCCGGCAATGGGATCACGACGGGGATCGATGCGCCCTCCGGGCCGCCAGCGGTGCGTGCCTTCCCTTCACCCGCGGTGGATCGCACCATCGTTCCCGTCCGCGCCGCCGGGGCCGTGCATGTGTTCGATGCCCAAGGCCGCCAGGTGGCGCCTCCTGTGGAGGTGGCTTCCGGTCGGGTGGTGATCGATCTCCACGGACTGGTGCCCGGCCGCTACCATGCCCATGTGGCCACGGGGCAGGGTGTGCAGGTGGTGCCCTTCATGGTGGGGCGATAGGGGCCCGCTGTCCGCTGCGATGGCGCGCCGGCCCGGGCACTACCGCGGCGGGTTGAACCACTGCAAGGCCTCGGCCCACACCTCGGCCAGCCGCATGGTGCGCACTTCCTCGCCGGCCGCATCCACTTCGACGCAATTGAAGAAGTGGTCGCAGCCGGGGTAGGCCCGGAAAGTGAGGTTCGTCTTGCGCCGCCGCAGGAACTCCAGACGCACGTAGTCGGCGCCCAGTGGTTGTGTGTTGCGGTCCGTGCTGCCTTGGGCGAGGTACACCGGTATATCCAGTGACACGAACGCGTCCAACGTGGGCGGATCGGTGAAGCTGCTCCAGCGCAGATAGCTGTGGCCCCAGTAGCTCTTGTCGGTGGCCTGTGGGTCGGCGTAGATGCGCTCATATTCCGCGAAGAGGCTGTCGATCCGGGCCTGGGCCTCTTGGTGGGTGATGGCCCCGCGGGCCGCATCCATGCGCAGCTCGATGATCGGGTGGAAGAATTGGTTCAGCGCGCCGCCCGCAAAGGCCATCACATGGGTGATCCGCGGGTCGATCACGGCCACGCGGGGGGCCACCTGGGCGCCTTCGCTGAAGCCCATGACGCCGATCCTGCCGCGGTCCACCGGATAGTGTTCGAGCACTTCGGTGATCGCGCGGCTGGCGGCCTGGGCGCGCCAATCGGCACTGAGCTTTTCGGTGTAGGCGGCCGGTGGGACGGTGGCCTCGCGGGACCGGACCGTATCGATCAACGGCACGGCGGGCTTGCTCACCAAGACGATGTGGTGACGCGCGGCCGTTTCCCGCAGGCCCTCAGGTATGGTGGAGTACGTGAGCCATGCGCCGTCGGGCCCGGGTTCCACGGACATGATCGGGTGCGCCCCCGACCCGTCCAGGAACACCAGCAACGGCAACGTGTCATGGAGGTGGTCGTCCACCAGGTGCAGGTCGATCCGCCCGAGCCCGGGGTCGTGTACCGTATGCGAACGGAAGCCGTGCGCGCTTTGGGGAGCGGCCACCAGCACATGGGAAAGCAGGAGGGCGCAGGCGAGGAGCGCGCCGGGCGATGGGACCATCGGTTCGTGTTGGACCCCGAAGGTCGCGATCCAGCGGGCCCGCTGCTGTGAACGGACGCCAAGGATCGTGAACGAATGTTGATCGCACCTACCGCCACCCGGCGGCGTGCAGCACCTTCACGGCCTCGGCGTTGTGGCGGCCCAGCAACGAGAGGTCCAGGGTGTCGGCGGTGAAGGTGCCGAAGCCTTGGAGGATGGGCGCGGCGGGGATGCCGGGCTTCACGGGGAACTCCATGTTGCCCTCGGCGAAGGCGCGCTGGGCCGCGTCGCTGCTGAGGAACTCCAGCAGCTTCACGGCGTTGTCGCGGTTCTTCGCATGCTTGAGCACGCCGCCGCCGCTCACGTTCACATGCGTGCCGTGCGCGCCGTTCACCGGGAACACCAGGGCGATGGTCTCGCGGGCCTTCTGCCGCGCGGGCTCATCGGCGGTGAGCAACTTGCCCACGTAGTAACTGTTCACGATCGCCACGTCGCCGATGCCCTCGGCGATGGCCAGCAGCTGGTCGGTGTCGCCGCCCTTGGGGTCGCGGGCGAAGTTCTTCACCACCCCGGCGGCCCATTCCCGGGCCTGCTCGGCGCCGTCGTGGGCGATCATGCTGGCCACCAGGCTCTGGTTGTACACGTGGTCGCCGGTGCGCGCCAGCACACGACCGTGGAACTCGGGCCGGGTGATGTCGGCGTAAGCGGCCAGCGTGGCGGGATCGACCTTGTGCTTGTTGTAGGCGAACACGCGGGCGCGCATGCTGAAGCCGAACCAGGCACCATCGGGGTCGCGGCGGCTGGCGGGGATGTTGGCGCTGAGCACGTCGCTCCGCACCGGCTGGAACAGGCCACGCTCCTTGGCCAGGCCCAGGCGCCCGGCATCGGCGGTGATGAAGACATCGCCCGGTGTGCTGGGTCCTTCGGCCTCGATCCGGCTCATCAGGTCGTCGTCGCCGGCGCTCAGCAGGTTGACCCGTATGCCGGTCTCGTCCGTGAACTGCGCGAAGAGCCGCTTGTCGCTGTCGTAATGGCGATGGCTGTACACGTTCACCTCGCCCGGGCCGGTGGTCTCCTCGGAAGGGTTGCCGGTGGGGCCGCCGCAGGCCGCCAGGAGCAGCGCTGCGGAAAGGAATGCGATGGGTCGTTGCATGGGCGGCACGAAGGTCCGCCGCCCGCCGCCGCGCTCCTATACCGCGATCATGGTATTCAGCGGGCGGCCAGGGCCGTCATGGCGGCGGTGTCCGTGGGCGCCGTCCACTGCCAGCCCGCATCGCGCCGCAGCCAGGTGAGCTGCCGCTTGGCGTAGTTGCGGGTGTGCTGCTTCACCAGGGCGATGGCCTGCTCCAGGGTGAGCGTGCCGTCGAAGTGCAGGAACAGTTCGCGGTAGCCCACGGTGCGCAGGGCGTTGTGCGCGCGGTAGGGCAGGAGGGAGCGGGCCTCCGCCACCAGCCCATCGGCCACCATGCGGTCCACGCGGGCATCGATGCGGCGGTACAGCTCGGTGCGCGGCAGGTCCATGGCGATGCGCACGATGCGCATGTCCGTGCGGTCCGCGGCGTGGCTGCGCTGGGCGCTGTACGGCCGGCCGGTGACCAGGCACACCTCCAACGCGCGCAGCACCCGGTGGGGGTTGTCCCGGTCGATGCGTTCGGCGGTGGCGGGGTCCAGGCGGTGCAGCTCGTGCACCAGGGCGGGCAGGCCGTCCTTCGCCAGCCGCTGCCGCAGTTTTTCGCGCAGGCGCACATCGCCGGCGGGCAGCGGGTCCAGGCCCTTGACCAGGGCATCGATGTACAGGCCGCTGCCGCCCGTCAGCACGGCGCGGCCCCGATCGGCCAGGATGCGTTGCAGCACCGGTTCCGCCGCGCGTGCGAAGGCCCCGGCGCTCCAGGTCTCCGCCAGTTCCAGGTGCCCCAGGAAATGGTGCGGCACGCCCTGCAGCTCGGCCGCCGTGGGCCGCGCCGTGCCGATGCGCATGGCATGGTAGAACTGCCGCGAGTCGGCACTGATCACTTCGGTGCCGAAATGCCGCGCCACCGCCACGGCAGCGGCCGTCTTCCCCGATGCCGTGGGGCCGCCGATGACGATGAGGGCCCTGTTCATCGGTGATCGGCGGGGTGTGGATGCGATGTGGGGGCGGTCATTCGTCGTATCGGCCCGTTGGTCGGTCCGGTGGGTCCGTGGTACGGCCGCGGATGCCGACCGTGCCGCACGCCGCCGGCCGTGCCATCACCGGTACGCGTCGCCCAGGTCGTCGATGTTGCCGTGCCCGCTGAAGTCGTCATCGTCACCGCCGAAGCCGTCGTCGTCCTCCGGGTCGTGGCCGTACTCCTCGTCGTCGGGCGCGTAGGGGTCCTCGTCCAGGGTCCCGTCGCCCAGGTCCAGCTCCTTGCTGTGCTCATCGGGCGGGGTGCCCATGCGCATCACCACGCGGGGGTAGGCCACCCCGGGCATGGGGTCGCCGGCCTGCACCAGTTCCACCATGAACATCCACATGTGCAGGAAGTCGTAGGCGTAGATGAAGCGTTGGTCGGTGCTGCGGATGTGGTCGCTGATCCGCACCTGGTCCATCAGCGCGGGGCTTTCGCCACCGTCCTCGGCGAAGCCCAGGTCGGCCAGGGGGATCTCCGGCCCCTTGCCCCATTCGGCGTCGCTCACGTAGAAGCTGGCCATCTCCTCACCGGTGAAGGCGAAGGCCGCCTTGATGGCCTTGTGCAGGTCGAGGAAGGTCTGTTCGCTGCCGATCTCGATGTCGCGGAACGCCTCGCTCGGGTGGTCGATCAGCACGCGGAAACGGTAGATGGGCATGGAACGCGGGTGAAGGGAAGGCGAAACTAATCGTTCACGCGCGGGCCGGCCGCTGTGCCGGTGCCTTCGGCCGGTGCCGGCGGCCGCTCCATGCCGGGCGCCACGGCCAGCCCCAGCTTGCGGCCCTCCTCGATCATCACCGGCCAGGCGGCCGCGCGTTCGTTGGGGATCCGCCCGTCCAGGATCGCGTCCTTGATCACCGTCTTGATGTCGCCGATGGCCTTGCACGGCGCTATGCGGAACGTGGCCATGATGTCCTGCCCGGTGATCGGCGGCTGGAAGTTGCGCACGCGGTCCTTCTCCTCCACCTCGGCCAGCTTCCGCAGCAGCAGGTCGTAGTTGCGCAGGTAGCGTTCCTTCTTCTTCTCGTTCTTGCTGGTGATGTCCGCGCGGCACAGGACCATCAGCGCGTCGATGTCGTCGCCGGCGTCGAAGAGCAGGCGGCGCACGGCGCTGTCGGTCACCTCTTCCT
>JAVFAQ010000034.1:0-14462 GCA_034002325.1 Flavobacteriales bacterium
CTGCATGTGGCGGTAGAAGAAGGTCATGATCAGCGTCTGGATGTGGCTGCCGTCCACGTCGGCGTCGCACATGTTCACGATCTTGTGGTAGCGCAGCTTGTCCATGTTCAGCGCCTTGCTGTCCTCTTCGGTGCCGATGTGGACGCCCAGTGCGGTGTAGATGTTGCGGATCTCCTCGTTGTCCAGGATCTTGTGCTGCATGGCCTTCTCCACGTTGAGGATCTTGCCGCGCAGCGGGAGGATGGCCTGGAACTCGCGGTTGCGGCCCTGTTTGGCGGTGCCGCCGGCGCTGTCGCCCTCCACCATGAAGAGTTCGCTCAGGCTGGGGTCCTTGCTCTGGCAATCGGCCAGCTTGCCGGGCAGGCCGCCGCCGCTGAAGGCGCCCTTGCGCTGCACCATTTCGCGGGCCTTGCGCGCGGCATGGCGGGCCTGGGCGGCCAGGATCACCTTGTCCACGATCTGCTTGGCGTCCTTCGGATGCTCTTCGAGGTAGTTCTCGAGCATCTCGCTCACGGCGATGTTCACCGCGCCGCTCACTTCGTTGTTGCCCAGTTTGGTCTTGGTCTGGCCCTCGAACTGGGGCTCGGCCACCTTCACGCTGATCACCGCGGTGAGGCCCTCGCGGAAGTCGTCGCCCGCGATCTCGAACTTGAGCTTCTGGGCGGCCCCGCTGGTGTCGGCGTACTTCTTCAACGTGCGGGTGAGGCCGCTGCGGAAGCCGGCCAGGTGGGTGCCGCCCTCGTGGGTGTTGATGTTGTTCACGTAGGAGTGCAGGTTCTCGTTGTACGAGTCGTTGTACACCATGGCGATCTCCACGGGGATGCCCTGCTTCTCGCCCTCCATGTAGATCACGTTCTCGATCAGCGGCTGGCGGGTGCCGTCCAGGAACTTCACGAACTCCACCAGGCCGAGCTCGCTGAAGAAGCTCTCGCTCACGAAGGTGCCGTCCTCGTTGAGGCGGCGCTCATCGGTGAGGGTGAGGCGGATGCCCTTGTTCAGGAAGGCCAGCTCGCGCAGGCGGGAGGCCAGGGTGTCGAAGTTGTACTCGCTCACCTGGAAGATGGTGAGGTCCGGCTGGAAGGTGACCACGGTGCCGCGGTACTCGGTGGGGCCCACTTCCTTCACGGAGTAAAGGGGCTTGCCCGCGCTGTACTCCTGCTGGTAATGGATGCCGCCGCGATGCACTTCGGCGCTGAGGTGGGAGCTCAGGGCGTTGACGCAGCTCACGCCCACGCCGTGCAGGCCGCCGCTCACCTTGTAGCTGTCCTTGTCGAACTTGCCCCCGGCGTGCAGCACGGTCATCACCACTTCCAGGGCGCTGCGGCCCTCCTTGGCGTGCATGTCCACGGGGATCCCGCGGCCGTTGTCCTTCACGCGGATGCCGTTGGTGGGGGTGATGGTCACATCGATGGTGTCGCAGTGGCCGGCCAGGGCCTCGTCGATGGAGTTGTCCACCACTTCGTACACCAAGTGGTGCAGGCCCTTGGTGCCGATGTCGCCGATGTACATCGCGGGGCGTTTGCGCACCGCCTCAAGTCCTTCCAGCACCTGGATGCTATCGGCCGAATAGCCGGCCGCCTGTTTCTTTTCGCTCATTTCGATCACGGTCTCGGACATGCTCCTACGGTTGGTTCCGCCCTCCCTCCCGGAAGGGCACGCGAAGTTACCAAAACCAGGGGGTCCCAAGGGGGGCTTTTCCCAACAACGGCGCGGGTTTTTGTTGATAATTAACACCCCCCGGGCTTGCTTTCCGCAAGGGGGTTGATTATGGGCGGGGAAAGCCCCGGGGAAGCCCTTCAGAAGGCGTAGGTGGCCCCGCCCAGGAGCAGGCCGCGCTGCACGGGGTGGCGGTACCAGCGCTCGTACTTGCTGGCGCTCAGGTTGCTCATGTCCAGGAACACGCTCAGCCGCCGGGTGTAGCGGTATTCCAGGCCCAGGTACAGGTCCATGAAGCCGTCCAGCTCGGTGCGGACGCTGAGGTTGGGCGTTTCGCCTGGCTCCACGGGCACGGCGGCACGGAAGGCCGGCCGGCTGCCGAGGAACCGGGCCTCCACCTTGGCGATGAGCTTGTCGCGCAGGCTGTAGCGGCCGCCCAGGGCGATGCGGTACGGGGGCAGGTTCCACGGCTTCTCCTCCAGGCGCACGGTGTAGCTGAGCACTTCGGCGCGCGCCATGAACGACAGCGCCTCGCCGTCGCGGTACCGCAGCTCGCCGCTCACGGTGGTGACGCCCACGCGGTCGTACACCACGCCCATGCGGTCCCCGAAGGGTTCCATGGGGATGTTGATGAACAGCGGCATGTCCTCCCACTTGGCCAGGCTCACCCGCACATCGAAGCCCACGTGCCGGCTGAAACTGCCGCGCAGGCCCCCGTAGGCGTCGTACTTCAGGCTGGAATTGGCCAGGGACGGTGCGCCGCCCAGCCAGGGGTTCTCGCGCGTGAGACTGCGCAGGCTGTTGCGGCGGCGCTCGCCGGTGACGCCCGCGTAAGGCACCAGGATGTCGTCGAAGAGCCGGTAGCTCAGGTCGGCGTGCGGGAAGAAGTGGAAGGTGGTGCGCCCCATGCCGTCGATGTGGATGCCGGCGCCCACGGTCACGTCGTAGCGCGGGCCGCGGGTGCGCACATGGGGCGTGAGGCCCAGCAGGATGCCGTTCTGGCGCGCCTCGCCCAGCACGGGCCCCAGCTCCGCCCGGTAGGCGTTGTTGTCCAGCACGATGCCCAGCCCGAAGTGCTCGTTGCCCTCCATCTTGCCCACCCCGCCGTGCAACCGGATGTTGGTCTCCTGGCTGCCGGTGAGGTTGTCGTAGGCATGCACCTCCACGCCGGCCGAGTGCGCCAGCCGGGTGCTGTCCGTGAACGTGCTCCGCAGCTGCGCGGCGAAGCCGATGTCGTTGTAGACCTGCTTCAGGGCGTCCACCGGCGGGTCGGCGATGGCGGCGATGGCGTCCTCGATGCTGTCCGTGGCGATGTACCCGTAGTGGCTCACGCGGCGGCGGTCGTAGATCAAGCGGCCGCCCACCTCGTGGTGCGGCAGGAACCGGGTGTAGTGCGCATCGATGCGGTTGAGGCTGTAGTCGCTGGGGCCCGTGTCGGTGAGGCCGCCGTTGCTGCTGAAGTGCTTGGCGTGCAGGCCCCAGGTGTTGGTGCGCGAGCGGCCCTGGTCGAAATACACCTCGCCCAGCGGTGTGGTGTACAGGCCGAAGCCCGCCTTGACATAGCCTTTGTAGATGCGGTGCCGGGGCGTTTGCACCGAGAGGCGGGCGGGCGCGATGCTGTCCACGCGCGGCGCGATGGCGGCCTGCACGCCCAGCACCTGGTAGCCCACGGGCTGCTCGGGCACGATGGTGTCCAGCCGCTGCGGACGCAGGTCGATCTTGCGGGCATCGGCGATCACCGGGCTGAACACGCCCTGGATGACGTACTCGTTGCCGCTCTGCACCGGTGTGCCGGACTGGGCATGCAGCGCGGGCACGGCCAGGGCCGCGATGAAGGCGAGGGATGGGCGGTGCATGGTCATTCGCTGTCCGTGCCGGGCATGGGTACTTCGGGGGCGTCCGGTGCCGTTGGCGGGGCCTCGGGTCCGGCCTCGGCGGCCAGGATGGCGTCCAGGCGCTGGCGGGCCTGGGCCACCAGTTCCGGCTCCAGGCTGTTGTCGATCACGCTGCGCAGGGTGGCCTCGGCCTGGAAGATGTCGCCCATGGCGGCGTACGCCTCGCCCAGCACGATGAAGGCGCGGGCCTTCCAATGGTCGTGCGCGGGGTAGCGCTGCACCAGCTCGAAGACCTCCTTCTCCGCATCGGCATGGCGGCCCTGGAGGTGGCGGATGTAGCACTGGTGGAACTTGGCCTCGGCACCGGTCGCCGTGGTGCTGGCCTGGCTCACGTTGCGGAACGCGGTGTAGGCGGCATCGTACTGCTCGCGGGCCAGCTCACCGTGGGCCAGCACCAGCCCGGCCTCGGCCTTGATGTCGGCTGCGGCGTCGGGGTTGTCCAGCACGGTGCGCGCGGCGTCGGCGGCCTCGGCGGGGCGGCCCATGGCACGCAGGCTGCGCATGCGGCCCAGCTGGGCGGCGAGCTTGTTCTGCGGGTAGGCGGCCACCTGCTCCAGGCGCGTGAAGTGGTCCAGCGCCCCCTCCCACCGCTGCTGGCGGAAGCTGATGTCGGCCGCACCGAACAGGGCGCTCTCCAGGAACTGCGGCAGGTCGCCGGCGGCCACGGCCTCCAGGTCCGGCAGCGCGCGGTCGTGCTCGCCGGCGCGGTACAGGCAGTCGCCGCGATAGAAGCGGGCGTTCAGCGCGTAGGCCCCGCCGGGGTACTTCGCCAGGTAATCGCCCAGCACGCCGATGGCCCGGTCGCACTGCTCGTTGAAGTACATCTCCTCGGCGCTGCGGAAGTACTTCTCGTCCAGGTCCAGCGTGGTGGGGTCCACGAAGGCAAGGGTGCGCACGTAGGCCTCGTACTCGTCCAGCCGGCCCTGCTGGATGTGGATGGCCTCGATGCCGGCGAGGGCGTCCCGGGCACCGTCCATGGTGGGGTACTTGGCCACGATGGCCTTGTATTGCTCCAGGGCCTTGGCGGGGTCGTCCTGCCGGCGATGCACCAGGGCGATCTGCAGCATCGCGGCATGCACGTGCGGGCTGTTGGGGTGCTGCTCGATCAACGTCCGGTACTGTGCGAGCGCGGCGTTGTCGTTCTCCTGGTGGATGTGGGTCTCGGCCAGTTGGAAGCGGGCGTCGGCGGCGAAGCGCGAGCCGGGCTGCTCGTTCAGCAGGGCGGTGAGGGTGGCCACCTTGCCGGCGTGGTCGCGCAGCAGGCCCTGCACCACGCCCTTCTGGTAGCGCGCATAGTCGGTGTCCGGCCCTTGCAGGCGGATGGCGTCCTCGTACCAGCGCAGGGCGGTGGCGTTGTCGCGGGCCACGAAGGCGCAGTCGCCGATGCGCATCATGGCGTCCGCGCGCTGGCGCTGGTCGCCGGTGTTGGCCATCACGAAACGCCGGAAGCTCACCGCCGCCTCGGCATGGTCCTTCAACTTGAAGTAGGTGTAGCCCATGCCGTAGCCGGCCTGCTCGTAGAGCTCGGTGGCGTACGCGCCGGGGCTGTTGCGCAGCTCGTCGTACTTGCGCAGCGCGGCCTGCAGGTCGCCCTTGCCGTAGTACGACTCGGCCATCCAGTAGTGGGCCATGGCGTTGATGCGCGGGTCTTGCGGATGCTTCAGCGCGCGCTCGAAGAACAGGGCGGCATCGGCGTACTTGCGGGCCTCGTAGAGCTCCACGCCGCGGTCGTAGGCCAGGCGCTGGTAGGCCTCCTTCAGGCGCAGGTCCAGCACGCTCACCTCGTCCAGCGCCTCCAGGGCGGCCTCGTAGTTCTTGGTGCGCATGTACACGTTGAGCAGGAAGCCGTAGGCCTCGTCGCGGCGCGGGGTGTCGGGGTAGGTGCGCAGGTAGTTGCGCAGGGCGTTGATGGCCTCGTGGTAGGGGTCGAAGCTCAGCTCGTAGGCGAGCTTGGCGTACTGGAACAGGGCGTCCTCGGTGACCGGCGCGTCGCTGCCGATCTCGTAGGCGCGCTTGAATGCCGTGCGGGCGGGGTTCTTCTCGCCCAGTTGGAGGTAGCAATCGGCCATGTGGTAGGTGGCCAGCTGGGCCAGGCTGTCCTCGGCGCCGGCCACCGCTGTGAAGGCGTTGATGGCCTTGCGGTGCTCACCGGTGCGGTACAGGGCATAGCCCAGCATGTAGCGGTCGGTGCGGTCCACGCCGGCGCGCTGCATGCTCTTCTCCAGGTGGGGCACGGCGTCGGCATAGCGGCCGCGGCGGTAAGCGGCCTCGCCGGCCAGGCGGTGTATGCGGTCGATCCGCCGGGTGCCCTGGGGGTCGTCCAGCAGCGGCCCCACGAAGGCATCGAGCTGGTCGTACTCGCCTTGGAGGTAGAGGATCTCCGCGATGTAGTAGCGCACGATCCGCCCGAAATCGGGGTCGTTCTCCAGGGTGCGGAAGGCGGCCAGCGCGGTGGCGTGGTTGCCGCGCTCGTACTCGATGTGCGCGGCGTAGTACGTGGCGGGCACGGCGTACATGCCCGAGCCGGGCTCGTTCTTCACCGCGCTGAACTCGGCCAGCGCGCGGTCATGGTCCTCCTCCTGGAAGTAGGCGTAACCGCGCTTGAAACGGTATTCCTCCAGGTCGGCGGGGCCCAGCGCGAAACGGTCCACGTGGTCGCTCCAGACGATGGCCTCCTTCCACTTGCGGCCGGTGAAGGCATGGCGGAAGAGCTCCATGCGCACGGCGGGCACGTGCTGGCTGCCGGGGTGCTCGGCGATGAAGGTGCGCAGCTTGTGGCCGGCGTCGTTGTTGAAGAGGTGCACGGCGCACAGGGCGATGTGGAACTCGGCCTCGGCGCGCTCGGGGGCATGGCGGTCGGGAATGCGCTCCACCACGCGCTCCAGCTCGTAGCGGGCGGCGCCGTACTGGGCCTTGTGGTAGAGCTCCAGCGCATGCACCAGGTCGGCGTCCCGATGGGCATAGTGCGCCGGCCGCTGTGCCATGCCCGCAGGCCCCGGCACGCACAGCCACAGGGCGACCGCCAGCCAGGGCACGCCGAACAAGTGAAGGGGACGCCTCATGGATCGGTCAAAGTTCCGGTCGGCGACGGGCGCGCACGGGCGATGCCAGGCGGAATTATCCACGCCGCCCTGTTCACCCGAAACCGCCGGCCACCAGCCCATCAACGTGATCCTTCCTCCGGAAATTTTGACCTTTGGGGCATCTCCTTCCGGCGACGGCACACCCATGAGCACCTCCCCCATCATCCTGCTGCACGGCGTGCGGATCTTCCAGAACGAGAACCTGGTGCTCAACAACGTGGACCTCAGCGTGCAGAAGGGCGAGTTCATCTACCTCATCGGGCGCACCGGCAGCGGCAAGAGCAGTTTGATGCGCACCCTGTACGGCGACCTGCCCCTGCGCGAGGGCGAGGCGCACGTGGCCGGCTTCGACCTGGGCAAGCTCAAGCGCTCGCAGGTCCCCTTCCTGCGCCGCAAGCTGGGCATCGTGTTCCAGGACTTCCAGCTGCTGGGCGACCGCAACGTGAACGCCAACCTGCTCTTCGTGCTGAAGGCCACCGGCTGGAAGGACCGGCGTCGCATGGAGGAGCGCGTTCAGCAGGTGTTGGAGAAGGTGGGCCTGGCGAACAAGGGGTACAAGATGCCCCACGAGCTCAGCGGCGGCGAACAGCAGCGGGTGAGCATCGCCCGCGCCCTGCTCAACGATCCCGAGCTGATCCTGGCCGATGAGCCCACCGGCAACCTCGACCCCGAGACCACCGGCGAGATCGTGGACCTGCTGTTCCACATCAGCCGCAGCGGCAACAGCGTGATCATGGCCACGCACGACTACACCCACATGAAGAAGTTCAACACCCGGGTGGTGCGCTGCGAAGAGGGGCGGTTGCTGGAGTTGAGCGCGATGGGGTAGGACCACAGGATGGGACCACAGAGGCACAGGTGCCTGAAGGGTTCCAGGCATGCGCACCTGTAGCGCCGGCCGGCCGGTAGGCGACCCCCAGGTCGACCAACACCAACGCCCGTGACGTACCCGTTGCCCCGCGCACCCGGCCGACCAACGCCCTCACAACAACCCGGCGATCACCTGCGCGTTGCGCCGGTTGCTGAAGCGCTGCCCGAGGACCTCCTCGCGCAGGCGCATCGTCCCCTCGTCCACGGGCCGCCCCATGTGGTCCAGGATGCTATTGCGCATGGCCCCGGGATCATCGTGTACATGGCACAGCGCCTCCAGGCCGGTGCCTTCCACCATGGGCCGGTTGCACACCACATGCCGGCCGGTGAAGAGGCAGAGCAGCAGCTTCAGCTTGATGCCCGTGGCCTGGAAGGTGGGCAGCACGTTCACCTGGGCCTCGCGCACCAGGCGGTGGATCTCGTTGGTGCCGATGTTGCTGCGCAGTTCCACGTTGGGCGTGCGGGCCACCTCGCGCCGCAGCTCGGCACCGGCATCGCTGCCGGCGATCACCAGCTTCACGTCCAGCCCGCGGAACACCCGGCGCACTAAGAAGAGCGCGGCCTGGTCGTTCTCCGGCACGCCCAGCGCACCGTGGTAGAAGGCGAAGTCGCCCGTGCCCGGGGGCACGTCCACCTGGTCGCACGCATGGAAGGCCGGCACATGCACCACGTTGTGGAAGTGGCCGTCGAAGTAGCTCTGGTCCTTGGGCGAGATGGCCAGGATGTGGTCGGCCTCGCTGAGCACGGGTTCGAACCGGTGCAACTTGCGGGCCTCGTTGAGGAAGTAGGTGCGCCGGAACGCGTTCCCATCGGCCTTGGCCAGTGCCGCGTAGTAGTCGTGCTCCACGTTGTGCGCGCGCACTATTCGCCGGCGGCCGGCCAGGCGGGGATCGCCCAGATGGAAACAGCAGTGCAGGCCCTCGAACAGGATCGGGTGGCCATCCTTCAGCAGGCGATGCACCAGGGCCTCGCTGCGCCGGCCCACCACCACGAAGGGCAGCGCGCTGAAGAGCTGCATGCGGCCCAGCTTGCGCGGATAGTAGTGGACCTCGGCACAGAAGGCCGCCAACTCCCTGGCCCGCGGCCGGCCGTACTGGAAGCAGTGCAGATGCACCTGCACACCGATGGCGTGCAGGGCCTTCACCTTGTGGTACACGTCGATCACGCCCCCGTAGTCGGGCGGGGCGGGCACGTCGAAGCTGACGATATGCAGGTGGGGATCAGCCAAGCGCTTGGAAGAAGGTGCGAAGCGTGCCCATTTCGTGCGCCCCGTCCAGCGAGGCGGCCGCGAATTTAGCCTTTTCACGCAGGGCGCGCATGCCTGCGGGGTCGGCGCGCAGGGCGCGTACGGCCGCCGCGATCGCCGCGGGGTCGGCGGTGGGCAGCACCACGCCGGCACCGAACTTCCGCACGATGCCCGCCACCTCGGGCAGGTCCGTCACCAGCGCGGGGATGCCCGCATGGAAGTAGTCGAACAGCTTGTTCGGCAGGCTGTAGCGGTAGTTCAGGTTGGTGTCCTTGTCCAGCGAGAGGCCCAGGTCGGCGTGGCGGGTGTACGCCATCATCTCCACGTAGGGCATGCGCG
This sequence comes from Flavobacteriales bacterium, assembly GCA_034002325.1. Classification (GTDB taxonomy): domain Bacteria; phylum Bacteroidota; class Bacteroidia; order Flavobacteriales_F; family PHOS-HE28; genus PHOS-HE28. The sequence goes on from JAVFAQ010000034.1 coordinate 9,090, forward strand.
GCAGCATGCGCACGCGGTCGTGCAGGCCATGTTCGTCCACCAGCCGTTGCAGCACGGGCCAGGCATCGCCGCCGCCGATCAGCAGCAGCAGGCAGCCCGGCAGCTCGCGCATGGCCAGCACGGCCTCCTCCCCGCCCCGCTCCACGTTGATGCCGCTGCCCTGCATCACCAGGGTGAAACGGTCTTCCGGCAGGCCCAGGTCGGTGCGCGCCGGCAAGGCCCCCAGCGGCTGCGGCATGGGGATGTTGCGCACCACGGTGATCGGCTTGCCGTACCGGTCGCGGTAGGCGCGGGCGATGCTGTCGTTCACGGTGATGATGTGGCGCAGCCGGGGGAAGATGCGGCGCTCCAGGGCCAGCCACACGCGGCGGGCGAAGCGCGGACGGCCGTCCGGGCGGAAGAGCTCGGGCACCTCGGTGAAGTACTCGTGGCTGTCGTACACCAGCTTGCGGCCGCGCAGGCGTGCGACGAGGTGGGCGGCGGGCAGGGTGTCCAGGTCGTTGGCCACGATCAGGTCGCAACGCGTGAAAAACAGCAGCAGGAACAGCCGCACGTTGTATTCCGCATAGAACAGCGCGCCCCGGCGGAAGAGCAGCCGCATGCGCCGCGTGGCATAGGGCCGGTGCAGCGGGGCGCCGCCCGGCAGGTGCCGCCCCACCAGCAGCACGTGCCGGCCCAGCTCCTGCAATACGGTGCAGGTGCGGTGTACCCGGTTGTCGGTGCTCAGGTCGTTGGTCACGCAGACGATGGTGCGGCGCATGGCTGCAAGTTCCCGCTGGGCGGTGGGCGCAAAGGAACGGCCCGTGGGGGTTGCCACGGGCCGTTCACGGGCGGGCGGGCACCTCACCGCACCTTCACGGCCCGCTTCACCACGTGCTCGCCGTCGAGCAGCAGCGTCACATAATGCACGCCCGACGCCAGGTGGGCGGTGCTCCATTCGTAGCGGTGCGCACCGGCGGGCATCACGCCTTCGTGCAGCACTGCGATGTGGCGGCCATCGGCGCTGTTCACCAGCAATTGCGCGCGACCGGGGCGCTCCAAGGTGTAATGCACCGTGGTGTGGTCGGTGAAGGGGTTCGGGGCGATCAGCAACAGACGGTCCAGGGTGTGATCAAGTGCCGGTGTGCCATCGCCGTTGAGCAGGTCGTTGGGGTCGGTGGCCTTGGCATCGGCGGTGCAGCAGGCGGCCAGGGCGGCTTCGAGTTGGGCCAGGCGGTCATCTTGGGCGGTTATCCGGGCCTGCTGTTCCTTGATCGCACCCACCAGCACAGGTACAAGCTTGAGGTAATCGATCCCCTTGATGGTGAAGCCATCGCTCATCATGTTTCCCAGCGTATCGAACTGTGCCGGATAGGCGGTGGTGCCCACCGCTTGGGGTATCACTTCCTCCAACTCCTGTGCGATCATGCCGATCTGGGGGGTGGTGGGCAGTTGCAATTCCGGGTGCACATCCGGCTGGAACACGTAGGTCTTGGGTGCAAGCTGAAGGACCTTCTCCAAGCTTCCCGTCAGGTCCTGCACGTTCGTCTTGAGGTTGCCGTCAGAGATCACCACCACGCCGTTCTGCACCCAGGCGCTATCAGTGACCCACACCTTGCCGTCGAACCAGCCGGCCCAATTCGTTGAACCCATCGCTCCCCCTGCCATCGCACGAACACCGTAATTCACCGATAAACTGCCACCGCCGGATGTCATGGCCGCCAGCCCCACGTTCACCATGCCGCCGAAAGCCTCGGCCTGTACAGCCGTCACATTGCCCGTGCCCGAGGCGATGGACCGTGTGCCGATCGGGCTGCCCCCGGTCCCGTACGCATAGACCCCATGGGCCAGTTGCGACCCTGTGGCATGGGCATGCCCCCAAACGCCATAATTCCGTATCGCGTTCATGGCTACGCCACGCACCCCCAGGTTGTTCGTGCCACCGGACCCGATGGCCTCGGCCTCAACACCGAAGCCCATTGGCGCCCCCACCAGGTTGCGCGCGTAAACCCCGCGTTCAGCGGTCATTCCATTGGGCACCACCTTCAATACATGCAACTTGGCCTCCGGCATGTTCGTCCCTATGCCCACCCGATGGACCGACTGCGGCGGGCAGGGGTTGCCATTGAATGCCGTGACCGGATCGCTGCCATTGAGGGTCCAGCCCGATGCGCAGGGATCGCCCAAGCTGCTCACCGGTCGCCAGTATACCCGGCCGTCCGCCGGGTTGGCCACGAGTAGGCGGTCGTAGGTGTCATTGCGGTACAAGGTGGGGTGGACAAAATCCCGCAGGCGGATGGTGCCGCGCAGCAGATCCAGCCGCTCATCGGGCTGCTGGCCCGCCGCCTGCCAATCGCCCAAGCCGAAGAACCCCTGCGGGTGGAAGCGCCCCAACTCCAGGCCGTTCAACCCGTTCTTGCCGTACGCACCACCGCTGTACCCTGCGGCGAAAAGGAACTTCAGCACATCGGGGCCGGCACTCGGCGCATCATTATCGCCCCACTGGATCACCGCCGCCGTCTGGTCATCGCCGGGCTCCACCTTGTGCCCGATGTACATCTGGTCGCTGTTGGTGGTGAAGGTGATGCCGTTGTCCATCCAGGGCCGGTAGGGTGCTTGCAGCACGGCGGTGGTGCCATCGTGCAGGTGCAACCGGCTGAAGGGGCCGGGGCCGTTGGCCCACAACGTGTTGTTCGGGCTCAGGCCCAGGTAGCCGTTGGCCACCTGTGCGCCGAAGGAGCCGATGGTGTAGGAGGTGGTTTGGTTCAGCCGGGCGCGCACCAGGTTATCCGTGCGGAAGTTGAGCGGAACACCGTCCGCGGTGCCCAGAAAACTTGTGGCGGGGTTGAGACCCGTATTGCCACCAGTGAACCAATCGACCGTTTGCCCGCACACCTTCTGCTGGTGGCAGGCCAGGGCCATCAGGACCCCGAACATCAAATGTCGTTTCATCTTGAGCGTCGTTGCGCTCAGAACATTCCTTCCTCCTTGACGAACCGCGTCACCCATCGCCTGCCACCCGACCAGCCTTCCAGCATGTAGACGCCAGTGGCGAGGGATCCGGGGAGAGCAAGCGCATGGGGCCCGCCCACCCATTGTGGCGAGCTCTCCATGAGCAGCCTGCCCGATGGATCGAACAAACGCAGACGTTCCAACGGACCAACGCCCCGCCAATGGACCCCGATCGATCCGTTGCCCGCATACCATGCCACCCACTCCGGGATGCCGGATGGAGCCAGGGGCACGACCGAGACCTGGTCGATGTAATAGTACGCGTAGGCATAGCTCGACGAGGGCGTGGCCTCGATCCCATCCACGTCATCCGAACCATTGAACGTGCCAATGACCATCCACTGCTCACCACCGGCGGCCACGAACGTGTCCGTGAGTTGTACCCATGCTTCACCTTCCGTCAGGTACGGGCTCAAAGGATCGCGCAAGGCCACCTGCGGGGCCAGCCCCAGCACGACGGGATGGGTCTCAAAGACACTGTCGGAGCCGAAGTACACCCCGAGGTGATCGATGGCGTATCGGTAACCTTCGGCGCGTGAGTAGAACAGGGAGACCGCGTAGGACCGGCCCACTTCCATCGCATCCGTGAGCCGGATCATCAGGTATTCTCTGGTGTCCTGTTCAGGAGGTACGCCGGGGCCATACCATTGGAAGCCTGCTGCGAACCGTAGACCGTGGTGTGCGTATTGGAAACCTTGGATAACCACACCTTGGAGGTCATCGGGATCCATGGGTTCCCCACAGCGCCTATCAAGGTCACAGTCGTAGACATCGGGTGTGGCCATGTTCGGGCTGGACCAATGTTCAGCGGTCAACAAACTGTAAAGCCCCTGTACCTCGCAATTCACCGTATCCTCGAAGGATCCGTTGGGCACAAGGTTCTGCGCCGTCGCTGTCGCAGCGAGAGCAAGTGTCGTCAAGGAAAGAAGGAGTGCTTTGAGCATGTTGTTTCTCCCTTCAAAGGCCCTTTCCTGTTCACTGCCCCGGCGATCGGGCCGTTGTCGCCATGCAGGCCCACCGTCCGGTAGGCAGGCTCGTGAAGATAAGACCGCCCCGAGTGGGCGTTGCGCTGCCTACTCCGCTTCAACAGCACGTGTCAGATATACTACCCCGGTCCACGGCAGGATAAGATCCCGCCACGGGCCGGGGCCGTCGCAAGCGCTGCCTGCCGGTGCGGGGCTGTGCTTTGGTCCGGGCAGGGTCCACCTGCTCGATCGACTGCGGCGGGCAGATGTTCCCATCGAAGGCCGTGACCGGGCCGTGGTCCCGTGGCGTACGCTGCTGTACCACAATGATGGGCATGTGTGTTGCACGGTCCATTGCCGGAACGAACCTACGGCCGTGGGATACGAAAAATACGTCCGGACCATATATAAATATTTTGCATAGTTTTATGGGCTGGGGCGGTCCCCGGATGGGTAAGGCCCGGTTTCTATCTGCACGGGACCAGTCTTCACTTCCGGCGGCCTGGCACCTCACCGCACCTTCACGGCCCGCTTCACCACGTGCTCGCCGTCCAGCAGCAGCGTCACGTAATGCACGCCCGGCGCCAGGTGGGCGGTGCGCTCCCCCGCTCCCCGCCCATCAGCCGGCCGTTGTGGACAGCCGGCCCGGTGGAGGTGCCCAAGCAGGCCGCCTTCCCGGTAAACTTGCACCCCGTACCGCCATGCAGCTCATTCCCCACGCCGACCTCACCCCCTACAACACCTTCGGCGTTCCCGCCCGGGCGCGGTGGCTGGGCCGCTTCCACGATGCCGCCACCTTGCGCGACCTGCTGGCCCGGCCCGAGCTGCGCACCGCCCCCCACATGGTGCTGGGCGGCGGCAGCAACGTGCTCTTCGCGGGCGACCACCCCGGCGCGGTGCTGCTCAACGAGGTGCCCGGCATCCACCTGGTGCATGAGGACGACCACCATGTGCTGGTGCGCGCCGGTGCGGGGGTGTATTGGCACGACCTGGTGATGCACGCCGTGGCCCAGGGCTGGGGCGGCATCGAGAACATGAGCCTGATCCCCGGCAAGGTGGGCGCCGCGCCCATGCAGAACATCGGCGCGTACGGCGTGGAGGTGAAGGACGTGCTGCATGCGCTCGAGGCCCTGCGCATCGCCGATGGCGAAGTGGTCGGCTTCACCCGCGCGGACTGCGCCTTCGGCTATCGCGAGAGCTTTTTCAAACGCGCGGGGCACGGCCGCTTCGTGATCATGGGCGTGACGTTGCGGCTGCACAAGGCCCCGCACACGGTGAGCACCAATTACGGCAGCATCAACGACGAACTCGCCCGGCGCGGCATCACCACGCCCACGATCCGCGACATCAGCGATGCGGTGATCGCCATCCGCCGCAGCAAGTTGCCCGAGCCCAAGGAGCTGGGCAACGCCGGCAG
>JAVFAQ010000035.1:0-14398 GCA_034002325.1 Flavobacteriales bacterium
GGCGTGAAGGCCCTGCCCGTGAAGGTGGTCATCCGCTTCGAGGACCTGGTGGCGGTCATGTTCCGGCAGGTGAAGGGCGCCTTCGGCCAGCTCGATGTGCTGGTGAACAACGCCTGCGCCATCGACCTCTCGGGCACCGAGCGCATGAGCATGAAGCGCTGGGACCTGATGAACACCATCAACGTGCGCGGCACCTACATGGTCTCCAAGTACGCCATACCCCTGCTGAAGGACGGCTTCAACGCGCACATCCTCACGCTGTCGCCGCCGCTCAACATGGACAAGGCCTGGTTCGGCAAGCACCTGGGCTACACCATGGCCAAGTACGGCATGAGCATGACGGTGCTGGGCCTTGCGGTGGAATTGAAGCCGCACCGGATCGCGGTGAACGCGCTGTGGCCCAAGACCACCATCGCCACGGCGGCCGTGCAGAACCTGCTGGGCGGTGATGCCCTGGTGGCCCGCAGCCGCAAGCCCGCCATCGTGGCCGAGGCCGCGTGGACCATCATCAACAAGCCCAGTGACAGCTTCACCGGCCGCTTCCTGGTCGATGAGGACGTGCTGCGCGACAGCGGCGTCACCGACTTCACGCCCTACGCCATGGTGCCCGGCGGCGAGCTCATGCGCGACCTCTTCCTGTGAACCCTCACGGCGCCGTGCGCACCGTGGGCGAGCAGCGTACGGGGAAGTTCACCGAGTTGGCGATGAAGCACAGCTCGTGGGCCCGATGGTGCAGCTCCGTGGCCCGGGCCACCATGTCCGCATCGCGCACGATGACCAACGGGCGGAGCATCACCTCGGTGAAGCGGCCACTGCCGTCGGCGAAGGTCTCCATGGCACCGGTGGCCTCGTCGGTATAGGCGGTCACCACCACGTCGTGGACGGTGCATACGTGCAGGTAGCTCATCAGATGGCACGCACTGAGCGCGGCCAGCAGCAGGTCTTCCGGGTTGTGGCGCGCCGGGTCGCCGCGGAAGGTGGGGTCGGCCGAGCCCGGCAGGTCCGGCTTGCCCGCGATGCGCACCAGATGGTCCCGGTCATAAGCGCGGTAGTGCGTGGTGCCGGTGCCGCGGTGGCCGGTCCATTCAACGGTGAGGGTGTATTGGTGCGTGCGGCCCATGGGGCGAAGGTCGCACATGCAACGGGGCGTGCGCTCACAGGCCCACCTTGCGGAGCAGCCCGCTGCGCGGCCCGCCGAAGCGCAGTCCCAGCGCCAGGCGCACCGTGCCGTGGTTGGTGGCCAGGCTCAGGGTCTCGGCGATGTATGCGCTGCTGTAGAAATAGCCGGTGGTGATGGCGAAGTACCATTTGTCGCCGTTGTAGCCCAGGCCCAGCTTGAGCTCCACCACCGCCGCGGTGCCCTCGCCCTGCACCGGCCCGGCATCGGTGGTGGTGATGCGCTGATGCACGTACGCCACGCCGGGCATCAGGCCCAGATGGACGAAGGCATTGTGCCCGAACACGAAGGTGTGCGTGTACCCGAGGGTGAGCCCGGCGATGGTGCGCTCCACCCGGGTGAAGCCGGTGGCCAGGTCGAAGGTGTCCTGCAACGCGGGGCGCACCAGCGAGCTGTCGGCGTGTACATCGTTCACCCACCCCATGGCGCCCGCCACGAAGGTGCCCGCGCTGCGCTTCTGCCGCTCCATCTGGAACAGCGCGGCGTTGTGGCTGTACCGCCGTTTGCCGCTCAGGGCGTAGTTCGCCGAGAGCAGCCAGGTGGTGTTGGCCAGGTCGGGCCGGGTGATCGGTGCATCGCCCGGCCGCCACCCGTCGATCCAGTCCTCGGGCCGGTCCATGAAGAAGCCTTCGGTGGTGTTCCAGAAGCCACGCAACCACAGCCGGCGGCCGGTGTACCCCAGCCCGAAGCCGCGCGAATCGGTGCGGCCGTACGCGGGGTCGCTGTCGTTGAGCACCGGCACGTTGAACAGGGCCTCGGCGCTGAGCCACTTGTAGTTGATGCCCACGCCGTACATCTCGTTGCCGTTCGTGGTGTAGGTGAGGGTGGAGGCCCCGTCGCGCTCCAGGTCCACGTCCACGAACTGGTACCGCGAGACCAGGCTCACGGTGAGGTTGCTGCGGTAGGTGGTGACGTAGGCGGTGTCATGGTCCGGTGGGGCCAGGCTGTCGCCGTTGAGCAGGGTGCGCACCCGGTCGCCGAGCTGCCCATGGGCGTGCAGGGCCGGGAGCACGGCGGCGAGCAGGATCAGGCTGCGGGCGGTCATGGGCGGCGGTGTTCAGGGGCCGATGGACAGGGCGCCGGCGGGCAGCGGTGCGCGCGGCGGGGCCACGGGACGGTCATGCACGTACCAGTTCGGGTCCACCTCCACCCGGGCCTTGCGGCGCACCTTGCCGGGCATCACGGCCCATTCGGTGCCGGGCCGCACCACCGTGCGCACGCCGTCGATCGTGATCGCCACGGGCATCTCCAGCCCGGGCACGGCGTTGGCCCACCGCAGCCACAGGCGCCGCTTGGCGATGCCCCGCTCCAGCACGGGCACCTTGGTGGTGCGCAGGTACTGGTCGAAGACCGGGCGCAGGTCGGTGCCCGTGAACGTGCTGATGTACGCCTCGATCTCCGCGCTGGTGACGATGCGGTGGCGGTACCGCGCGTTCATGTCCAGGAGCATCGCCTTGAACAGGCTGTCGCCCACGATGTGCCGGATGGTGTGTACCAGGTTGGCGCCCTTCGGGTACATGTCGCCGCTGCCTTCGGCGTTCACCCCATGGGCGCCGATCACCGGCCGGTCGTTGCGGATGTTCTTCCGCAGGCCGATCACATATTCCGCGGCGGCCTCCTTGCCGGAAAGGCATTCGGTCATCAGCGCCTCGGTGTACTGCGTGAAGCCCTCGTGTACCCACATGTCGGCGATGTCGGCCGTGGTGATGCTGTTGCCGAACCACTCGTGGCCGCTTTCATGCACGATGATGAAGTCCCACAGCAGCCCGTGCCCGGTGCCGCTGAGGTCGCGCCCCCGGTAGCCGTTCACGTACCCGTTGCCGTAGGCGATGGCGCTCTGGTGCTCCATGCCCAGGTGCGGCGCCTCCACCAGTTTGTACCCGTCGGCGCGGAACGGGTAGGGGCCCAGCCATTGCTCGAAGCAATGGACCATGGCCGGCACCTGCGTGAAGTGGGATCGGGCCTTCGCCTCGTTGTGGGCCAGCACCCAGTGGTCCACGTCCAGCGGCCCTTCCAACGCATCGATGCGTTCACCGAAGCGCACGTACCGGCCGATGGAGGGCACCAGGTTGTACGTGTTGATCGGTGCGCTCACCCGCCAATGCCAGGTGACGGTGCCGTCGTCGTTCGGCGTGGTGCTGTTGAAGCGTCCGTTGCCCACGCCCACCAGGCTGTCGGGGACCACGATGTGCAGCGCGGCGCCTTCGGGCTCATCGCTCTGGTGGTCCTTGCACGGGTACCATACGCTGGCGCCCAACCCCTGGCAGGCCACGCTCATCCACGGGTCGCCGTGCTCATCGGACTGCCATATCCAACCGCCGTCCCATGGTGGGTTCTTCGCTTCGCGGGGCACGCCGTGGTAGTATATGGTGATGGGCATGCGCGTGCCGGCGGCGATGGCGGCGGGCAGGTCCACCCACACCACGTCGCCTTCGCGCGTGAAGTGCAGCCGGGGCGTGCCGTACGATCCCCCGGTCTCCCATTGGTCGAAGGTCTCGGCGATGATGCTGTCCACCATCAGGGGTTGCTGCAGGTCGATCTGCATCCGTTGCCCTTCGGCCGTTGCGATGAACATGATCCGCGTGGCGCCTTGGATGGACTTGGTGGCGAAGTCGGGCCGCACGGTCACGTCATAGTGCGTCACGTCCCACCACGCGCGGTACGGCCCGATGCTGCCGCGCAGGGTGTCGGCCCGGGTGAAGCCGGGCTGGGCATGCACCGTCAGCGCGCCGAGCAGGGCGATCAGCGTGTACCAGCGGCACGTGCGGGGCGGGCGGGTGCGGTGCATGGCGATCGAACTTCGGTCAATACTACGCAGGCTCAGCGTACCTCCACCTCGTCAAGGAACAGCCACGCCGGGTTGCCCGCGCCGGGGAAGCCTTCGGGAATGGTGCCCGCGCCCTTCACCTTGAGCCGGACGTATCGCGCGGTCACACGACGATCCCCCGCATAGCTGGTACGGCCCTTGGCGTTCTTCGGACGTTCGATCGCCGCGAAGGGCAGGAAGTTCGCACCGTCCAGGCTGTGCATGATCGTCACATGCTCCGGCGGATGGATCCAGGCGTGCGGCTCGCTCAGCGCACCGATGCCGATGTGAGCGATGTCCTGCACCCGGCCCAGGTCGATGGTGATCGCCACATCCTCCTTCCAGCCCAGCCACTCGGTGTTCACCCGGCGGACCTGCGCGGTGATGCCGTCCACCAAGGTGAACGCGCCGCCTGCGTTGTAGCGTTCGTTCGGTTGCACACTGAGGGTGATCGGGCGCGCGGTGGCCTTGTTGAAGCGGAAGGCCTGCCGCGAGCGGGACATCGGTCCATCGGGTCCACCCTCGGCCCACGCCTCGATCCGGCACGAACGGTCGATCGCCAAGGCACCGTCCACCACATCGCCGTGGCGCACCTCCAGGTCGTTGCGGGGGTCGGGCGCATCGGGGTACAGCACTTCGGTGATGTGGTCGTACCGCATGGGCATGCCGGTGCGGCCGGTGCGGAAGTGGACATCGATGCGGCCCGGCACGTCGCCCTGCTGCGGCGTTACGGACACTTGGTAGAGGCTCCGGCTCGCGTTCACCTCCAACCGGTCCAGCTGCGCGAATTCATCTTCCAGCCGGCGGATGAAGTCGGCCTCGTCGCGCTTCTCCTTCGGTGTCCATAATACTTCCGCCAAGGCCAGCATGCGCGGCACGGCCATGTACTCCACGTGGTCGGTGGTGAGGATGTACTCGGTCCACACGTTGCCCTGTGCGCCGAGGATGTGGTGGTGCCGATCGGGCTCCAGTTCGGCGGGAATGGGTTCGTAGGCGTACACCTTCTGCAACGGCGTGTGGCCACCGAAGGCCAGCGGTTCCTGCGCGGGGTCGCCCTGGTAGTGGTCGAAGTAGCAATGGCTGCCGGGACTCATCACCGCATCGTGCCCGCTGCGCGCCGCCGCGATGCCGCCCTCGGTACCGCGCCAACTCATCACCGCTGCGGTCGGTGCCAGGCCACCTTCCATGATCTCGTCCCAACCGATGATCTGGCGGCCATATCCGAGGACGATGATCTTCTCGATGTGCTGGATGAGCCAGCTCTGCAGTTCGTGTTCGTCGCTCAACCCTTCGTCCTGCATCCGCTGCTGGCATTTCGCGCAGGTCTTCCACCGCTCCTTCGGGCATTCGTCGCCGCCGATGTGGATGTACGGGCCGGGGAAGAGTTCCACCACTTCGGCGATCACATCGGCCAGGAACTGCACCACGCTGTCGTTGCCCGCGCAGAACACGTCATCGAACACGCCCCAGCCACGCTGCACTTCGTAGGGTCCGCCCGTGCAGCCCAGGTGCGGGTAGCTCGCCAGCGCGGCCATCGCATGCCCCGGCATCTCGATCTCCGGCACCACATTGATGTGCCGCGCCTTCGCGTATGCCACCACCTCGCGGATCTCGTCCTGCGTATAGAAGCCGCCGTAAGGGATGCTGTCGTATTCGAGGCGGCTGTACGGCCCCACCTGGCTGCCCTTCCGCCAGGCGCCCACCTCGGTGAGCTTCGGCCGTGCCTTGATCTCGATGCGCCAGCCTTGGTCGTCCGTCAGGTGCCAGTGGAAGCTGTTCATCTTGTAGCGGGCCAGCAGGTCGATGTACTTCTTCACGAAGTCCACCGGCCAGAAGTGGCGCACCACGTCGAGGTGCATGCCCCGCCACGGGAAGCGCGGGTGGTCGGTGATGCGCATGAAGGGGATGGAACCCGTGGGCGCGTGTTGCTCCAGCAGTTGCACCAGGGTGCGTGTGCCGCGGAACAGGCCGGCGTCGGTGGGCGCATGCACGCGGATGTGGTTGGCGCCCACGGTGAGGCCGTACCATTCGGCGGGCAGCAGGGTGTCCGGCGAGGTGCGTTCCAGCGTGATGCGCAACGGCAGCAGGCAGGCCATGCCGCCGCGCGGCAGCAGCGTTCGCAGCTCCTGCTCCACGATCCGCACGGTGGCGGTGTCGGCACCGGGGGCATCGAGCACCCATGGGCAGTGGAGCGAGCAACGGTCGGTGCCCGTGACGGCTTCCACCGGCGCGGGGACCAGGCCGTGCTGGGCGTGCAGGGCGAGGGGGAACAGCAGGGCGATGAGATGGCGCATGCCGCAAAGTTGCCCATCCGGATCGTGGGATCGATCGTGCATAACCGATCGGCGCCCGACCGGTACGGCATGGTGCCTTCCACTACTTTGCCGCCGTTATCGAACCAGCACGCGAGATGACCTTCAACGCCCAGATCGACCACCTGACCAGCTCCCTGCGGATCACCCGCTCACGCCTGCTGGCGCCGTTGGACCACTCCCAGTACCAACTGCCGCGCGACCCCGAGATCTTCGTGGAGGACGTGCTGCTCTACGTGATGGACGAGTGGGCGATGGACCTGCGCGAGCAGGGGCACGTGCTGGAGGAGGACACCACCTGGCGTTCCACCGGTGCGCACTACCCGCGCTACGTGCTGCACATGGCCGGTGGCAACAGCTGCCAGCTGCACTTCACCGGCGCCTACCCGCAGGGGCTGTACCTCTCGATCAGCAAGGGCTTCCGCAATGGGCAGCAATTCAGCGACGCCCGCCAGGTGCAGCTCGAACTGCCCATCACCATGGACCCCAACGTGCTGCTGATGAGCCTGCTGGAACAGCTGCGCAACGTGACGGTCTGATCCCGCGGCGGTACCTTGTGCCGATGCGCACATTGTACATCTGCCGCCATGCCAAGAGCAGCTGGGCCGATCCCGGGCAGGCCGACCACGACCGCCCGCTGAACGAACGCGGCAAGGCCAACGCGCCGTTCATGGCGCAACGCTTCAAGGAGCGCGGCCTGCCGGTGGACCTGCTGGTGAGCAGCACCGCCGTGCGGGCCCGCGCCACCGCCGATGCCTACGCCGCCGCCCTGGGCGCCACGGTGGTGGAGCGGTTCGACCCCGCCACGCCCCGCCCGCAAATGCTCATCGAGCCGCGCCTCTACCATCCGACGGTGCAGACCATTGAGCAATTGGCCAACGCTTTGCCCGCGGCCGCCGTGGAGGTGATGTTCTTCGGGCACAACCCCGGCTTCACCGAAGTGGTGCATTGGTTCACCGGCGAGGACATCGGCAACATGCCCACCAGCGGCATCGCCCGCATCACCTTCGCGGTGGACGACTGGGCCGCCGTGGCACGCGGCAACGGCCACCTGGACTGGCTGGACCATCCGAAGCGCCACACCTGATCAGCGCAGGGCCTCGCGGTACAGCGTACGCCGCTGCAAGGAGCCGTGCGGCCGGTACAGGTAGTAGGCATGGCCATCGTGGACCTGCACTTCGTCGGGGTACGGGTGCGCCAGCGTGTGGCCGGGGGCCAGCTCCCCGGTGCTGATGTCGATGGGCCGCAGCCGCACCCGGCCGTTGCGGTCGTAGCGGGCCAGCACCCGGTGGTGGGCCCGGTCGTGCAGCAGCCGGTCGCGCCAGCCCCGCACACGATGGTGCTGCATGGGCACCGGCGGCAACGAGGCCAGGTCCGTGTGGAAGCGATGCATCCGGCCGTCGGCGTGGTCGAACACGGCGATCGTATCGCCCAGCACGAAGAGCGGCGCGTACGGCACGCTGAAGTACGGGTCGTGCTGGAAGCCGGTCATGTAGCCGGCCACCACTTCCGGGTCCACGCCCAGCTCCCGCCCCATGTTCATGGCCTGCACCTTGTCGCGCCCGCTCATGTACTTGTACTGGCTGCGGAACAGCTGCATCACCAGCGCGTCGGTCACCGTGTGCAGCACGTGCGCCTGGTCCATCGCCGTGTCCAGGGCGAAGTGGTTGAACGCCGGCCAGTGGTCCGTGCGGTCGTTGCCGATCAAGTGGCCGGGCACATGGCCGGTCCACGGCAGGATGGCGCCGTGCAGCACGTCGATGGCGATCGGGTCCAGCACGATCCCCGCCGGGCCGGCCTTCACCGCCCAGGCCTGCGCGACGCCCTCCACGATCACCCGCCCCAGGTGGTCCTGGTGCAGCCGCCGTACCCGGCCCGGCAGCGGTGCGGTGGCCACGGTGCGGAACAGCGTGTCCAGCAGCACCAGGCGCGCCTCGCGGAACAATTGGCGGCCGGCCTCGCCCTGCGGATGCCACAGCTGCGCCTGCCGGTACTCCAGCACCCACACGCCATCAGCGTCCACCCGGTAGTCGCCCACGTGCATCACCGGGTCCTGGTGGACCACTTCCGGGCCGGGCGCGGTGATGGTCACGGCCGGTAGTTCCGTCACCGCCGGCACCAGGCGCAGCCGCACGAAGGTGGTGTCCGGTCCGGGGCTGCGTTGCACGGTGATGCCCATGCGTTCGTGGGCCACGTGGCTCAGCTCCAGCTCGACCCGATCGGTGCTTCCGAAGGGCAGGACGAAGACGCCATGCCGGTCCGTGAGCACCACCACGGGCCGCCCCTCCACGCGCACATGGACATCATGCACGGGCCGCCCATGCACCGCATCGGTCACGGTGCCGTGCAGCCACGGACCTTGGGCGGCCGCGGCGGCGGCGCACGACAGGAAGGTCACGATCAGAAGCAGGCGGCGCATGGTCATGTTGAAGATACGGTCAGCGGCCGGATCGCACAACATGCCGGAACGGGACGGCGCCCTGCGGCAACGAAAGAGGGCGGCCCTTGCCGCCCCTTCCATGCTCCGTGCGGGTTCAGCCCACCGGTACCAGCCAGCCGAACGGATCGGCCTCCCGGCCCCGGCGGATGTTGTCCAGGCGGTCGCCGATCGACCGCGACACCTGGCGCTCCTCCACCGGGGGCAGGGTGTACACCTCGTCCTGGTGGGTGATGCTGCGGATGTGGGCGATGGTCGCGGCCGTGCCGGCGCCGAACGCTTCCTTCAACCGGCCGTTGCGGGCGGCATCCACCACTTCGTCCACGGTCACGCGCCTCACTTCCAGGGGCACGTTCATGTCGCGGGCCAGGGTGATGATGCTGTCGCGCGTCACCCCGCGCAGGATGGTGCCCCCGGTCTCGGGCGTCACCAACGTGTCGTCGATCCGGAAGAACACGTTCATGGTGCCGCTCTCCTCGATGTACTTGTGCTCAAGGGCATCGGTCCAGATCATCTGGTGGATGCCGCGGGCGTTGGCCTCCTTCAGCGGGTAGAGCGCGGCGCCGTAGTTGCCCGCGCACTTGGCCTCGCCGGTGCCGCCGGGGAAGGCGCGGCTGAAGCGGGTCTCGATCTCCACGTTCACCGGTTCGGCATAGTAGCTGCGCACCGGGCAGGTGAAGATGATGAAGGTGTAGGTGTCGCTCGGGCGGATGCCGATGTAGGTGTCGGCGGCCATCATGAACGGTCGGATGTACAGCGCGGCATCGTCGCCCTTGGGGATCCAGTCCTGGTCCAGCGCCACCAGCTCGGTGAGGGCCTCCATGAACACGCCTTCGGGCAGGGTGGGCATGCACATGCGCTCGGCGCTGCGGTTCATCCGCGCGATGTTCTCCTGCGGGCGGAAGATGTTCACCTTGCCGTCGGGCGCGCGGTACGCCTTGAGCCCCTCGAAGATCGATTGGGCGTAGTGCAGCACGGCCGATGCCGGGCTCATCCGCAGGTCGTCGTACGGAACGATGCGGGGTTCCCGCCAGCCGCCATCGCGGTGGTCCATCACGAACATGTGGTCGCTGAACGTGCGCCCGAACGTGACCTTCTCCAGGTCGGTGGTGGCAAGCCGGGAGACGCGCACGCGCTCGGTGGCTATCTTTTGGCCGGTACTGATCATGCTTCGTGGTTTGGGGGCCGCCCATAACGGGCGGCGATACGTGGTATGCTCGGGTACAAGGTAGCGAGAGTGATGGAATACGCCAATGACCTTTGCCCGGCATGAGGGACGTGCATGAGGTGCTGCGCACGCACTGGGGCCATGGTTCGTTCCGCCCCCTGCAGGAGGAAGTGGTGCGTTCGGCCCTGGCGGGGAAGGACACCCTGGCCCTGCTGCCCACCGGCGGCGGCAAGAGCCTGTGCTACCAGGTGCCGGCCCTGGCGATGGGCCGGCTCTGCCTGGTGGTCTCCCCGCTGATCGCCCTGATGAAGGACCAGGTGCAGGCCCTGGTGCAGCGCGGCATCGCCGCACGGGCCGTCCACTCGGGCCTGGCGCCGGCCGAGGTGGAGAACGCCCTGGAGAGCGCCGCCCTGGGCCGCCTGACATTCCTCTACGTGGCGCCCGAACGACTCGGCACCGAGCTGTTCCTCGCCCGCCTGCCGCGCATGCCGCTGGGCTTGGTCGCGGTGGACGAGGCGCACTGCATCTCCCAATGGGGCCATGATTTCAGGCCCGCCTACCGGCGCATCGGCGAGCTGCGCGAACGCGTGCCCGCCGTGCCGGTGATGGCCCTGACCGCATCGGCCACCCCGGCCGTGGCGGAGGACATCATGGACCAGCTCGCCTTCCGGGAACGCCATGTGCTGCGCGGCCGGTTCCATCGCGAGGAGCTCGTGTTCTGGGTGAGCCATGGCGAGGACAAGACCGGGCGCCTGCTGCGGATCATGCACCATGTGCCGGGCACGGCCATCGTATACGTGCGCAACCGCCGCACCACCGTGGAGACCGCCGCCCTGCTGCGTGCGCACGGCATCGCCGCCGAGGCCTACCATGCCGGCCTGCCCCACGAGGAACGCGACCGCATCCAGCGCGACTGGACCACCGGCGCCACCCGGTGCGTGGTGGCCACCAACGCCTTCGGCATGGGCATCGACAAGGCCGACGTGCGCTCGGTGACGCACATCGAGATGCCGCCCGACCCTGAGAGCTACTACCAAGAGGCCGGTCGGGGCGGGCGCGATGGCCATACCGCACATGCCTTCCTGCTGGTGGGGCCCGATGATGTGGCCAAGGCCCGGGAGAAGGTGCGCGACGCGTTCCCCGATGAACCCGTGGTGCGCCGCGTGTACCAGGCCTTCGCCGACCTGCATGGCATCGCGTTGGGCGCCGGGCACATGGAAGCCTACGAGCTGGACATCGCCGCGGTGGCCGCACGTGCCCAGGTGCCGCCCGCCACGGCGGCCCACGCCCTCAAGGCCCTGGAGCTCGACGGCCGCATCGCGTTGTCCGACGGCGTGTACTCCCCCTCGCGGGCCATGGTGATCGCCCATGGCGAAGTGGTCCATCACCTGCGCGTGACCGATCGCCTCCTGGGGCCGTTGATGGACGCCCTGCTGCGGGCGCACGGCGGCCTTTTCGAGGAGGCGGTGCCCATCGACGAGGTGCGCCTGGCCCGGCAGCTGGAATGGGACCGCGCCACCGTGCTGAAGCGGTTGAAGGAACTGGACCGCCAGCGCGTGATCATCTACCGGCCACGCACCGATGCGCCCATGGTGACCCTGCTCCAACCGCGCCTGGACAGCGCCCGCCTGCGCCTGGACCCCGCCGCCCTGAAGGACAGGAAGGCCCGCGCGCAGGAGCGCATGGAGGCCATGATCGCCTTCACCCAAGCCGACTCCGGCTGCCGCCCGACGTTGTTGCTGCGTCATTTCGGGGTCGGGCCGGACGCGCCATGCGGGCGTTGCGACCTGTGCCGCCGCGCCGGGGCGGACACCACCATCGCCGGCGAACCGCTGGCCCACTATGGGCGCCCCACCATGGACGAACGGACCTCCATGGACGAACCGTCCTGAGCAGAGATGCACACCCACGTACTGCAGCGTTCCTGGTACATGGACCACCATGTGACGGACCTGGCGCGCCTGCTCCTGGGCAAGGTGCTCGCCACCACCTTCGATGGGCTGCGCACCGCCGCGGTCATCACCGAAACGGAAGCATACGTGGGTGCGGGCGACCGCGCCTCGCATGCGTACGGCGATCGGCGCACCCCGCGCACCGCGCCCATGTACGGCCCCGGTGGCCATGCATACGTGTACCTCTGCTACGGCATCCACCATCTCTTCAACGTGGTGGCCGGGCCGCCGGGCACGCCCCATGCCGTGCTGGTGCGTGCGGCCTTCCCGGTGGAAGGGATCGCGGTGGTGGGTGCGCGCCGTGCCCCCGCACCGCCCACCATGAACGGGCCCGGCACCGTGGGGCAGGGCATGGGCATCCATGTGCGCCACACCGGGCTAGACCTGTGCGCCGGCCCGATCACGATCGAGGACCACGGCCATGTGGTGCCGCCCGCGCGCGTGATCGCCGGGCCGCGTGTGGGGGTGGACTATGCCGGCCCCGATGCCCGGCTCCCGTACCGCTTCCGTGTCGCACCTTCGTGGCCCGCACCATGGAAGGACAAGTGAAGGCCCGCATCATATTCATGGGCACCCCCGATTTCGCGGTGCCCACCTTGAACGCCCTGGTCGAGGCCGGCCACACGGTGGTCGCCGTGGTCACCGCGCCCGATCGGCCCGCCGGCAGGGGCCGGCTGCCACGGGCATCGGCGGTGAAGGTGCGCGCCACCGAGCTGGGCCTGCCCGTGTGGCAACCCGAGCGCCTGAAGGATCCCGGGTTCCTGGAGCAGCTCCATGGGGCGGTGGCCGACCTGTACGTGGTGGTGGCCTTCCGCATGCTGCCGCGCGAGGTGTGGGCCCGTCCCCGTCTGGGCACGATCAACCTGCATGCATCGCTGCTGCCGCAATACCGCGGCGCGGCACCGATCAACCGGGCCATCATCAACGGCGAGCAGCGTTCGGGCCTCACCACGTTCGTGATCGGTGAAGACATCGACACGGGCGACCTGCTCATGCAAGAGGCCATGGACATCGGCCCCGATGAGACCGCCGGCGAGCTGCACGACCGGATGATGGCGGCCGGCGCGGTGCTGGTGACGCGCACCGTGCGGGGGCTGTTGGACGGCACATTGCGTCCCATGCCCCAGCAGGCCACCGGGGAATTGCGCACCGCGCCGAAGTTGCATGCGGGCACCGGTGGCATCGACCCGCGCCGGTCGGTGCGGGCGGTGCATGACCTGGTGCGCGGACTCTCACCATACCCCGGCGCATGGGCGCGGCTGCACGGCGGCGGTCGGTTGAAGGTGCTGCGCACCGCACCATCGGGCGACCATGGAGCGGCCGCGCCGGGCGAGGTCCATGCGGTGCGGGGAAGGCCCATGCTCCGTTGCGCCGATGGCTGGCTCGAACTGGTGGAGGTGCAGGCCGAAGGCCGCCGGCGCACCAGCGGGGCCGACCTTCTGCGCGGGCTCCATGGCAGGTCCGATGGGCCGGCGGTCATGCACCTGGTACCGCCCGGCGATCCCCTGGGCGGGTAATGGGGCGGCCCGCAATCCCTTGCTGCTGGCGGATTACAGCCGCAGTTATGAACAAACCCCCTGTTTTATCAACATTCAGCGGGCCTTGCCCCGGAAACCGTTGACAGACGTGGGATCGAGGATACATTTGCCGACGAGTTCCCTAAACAACCAACACCAAACACTCACAACAATGGGCTTGAACAAAGCTGAACTGATCGAGGCGATCGCCGCCGAGGCGAAGATCTCCAAGGCCGATGCCAAGCGTGCGCTGGACGCCTTCGTGAACAGCACCACCAAGGCGCTGAAGAAAGGCGAACGCGTGGCCCTGGTGGGCTTCGGCACCTTCTCGGTGACCAAGCGCGCCGCCCGCAAAGGCCGCAACCCCCAGACCGGCAAAGAGATCAAGATCGCTGCCAAGAAGGTGGTGAAGTTCAAGGCCGGTGCCGACCTCCAGAGCAAGGTGAAGTAAGCATCGCCCGCTGAACAGGAAGGTCCTCCGCCCAACGGCGGGGGACTTTCTTTTTTTTGCACCCCACGACCATCCGCCATGACCGACCAGGAACTCCTCGATGCGCTCACCCCGTTCGTGTCGGACCACAAGCGCCGGCTGTTCGACCGCCTGGCACCGTTGCGCACCCGCCACGTGACCGCCGTGGTGGAGAACAGCCTGGGCCCGCACAACGCCAGTGCCGTGGTGCGCACATGCGACCTGGTGGGCGTGCAGCACATGCACGTGATCGAGGACCAGGGCACCTTCCGGCCCAACGATGAGATCGCGCTCGGCGCCGGCAAGTGGGTCGACGTGCATCGCCATGGCGGTGCGCACGCGCGGGCGGATTGCCTGGCCGCATTGCGTGCCGCAGGTTATCGCGTGGTGGCCACCTCACCGCGCGCGGACGGGCACACACCGGCCACCGTGCCCATCGACCGGCCGCTGGCATTCTGCTTCGGCACCGAGCAGCACGGGTTGAGCGACGCGCTGATCGATGCCGCGGACATGCACCTGCGCATTCCGATGTACGGCTTCACCGAGAGCTTCAACCTGTC
>JAVFAQ010000036.1:0-14298 GCA_034002325.1 Flavobacteriales bacterium
GGTGGTGCGCCTGCCTGTCCGGTAGGCAGGCCTGCCTGCCGGGCCTGCCTGTCCGGCAGGCTGGTGCGGCGCTGTCCGCCGGCCGGTGCCGTTGCGCCACGGGGCGACGGTGGCGGGGCATCGAAGCCCACCGTGCGCCGGGCCCAGGGCGGGCCGCCGGTGCCGAACGCGCTGGTGCGGCCCTCGGCGTAGCGGGGTGCGGCGGGCATCTCCACGTACCGCGGGTCGATCTCGTCGATGAAGCGGCTGGGCTCGCTGCTGGTGAGGTTGCCCCACTTGTAGCGGCTCATGGCGTAGCTCAGGGTGCAGCGTTTCTCGGCGCGGGTGATCGCCACGTAGAAGAGGCGGCGCTCCTCCTCGAGGTCCGCGCGGCTCTGCACGGCCATCAGGTTGGGGAAGAGGTCCTCTTCCAGGCCCACCACGTACACGTAAGGGAACTCCAGGCCCTTGGCCGCATGCACGGTCATCAGGCTCACGCGGTCGGTGTCGTTGGGGTCCTCGTTGTCGGCGTCGGTGAGCAGGGCCACCTCGATCAGGAAATCGCTCAGGGTGCGCGGCACATCGGTGCCTTCCGCTTGGGCGCTGAACTCCTTCATGCCGTTGAGCAGCTCCTGGATGTTCTCGTAGCGGCTCACGCCCTCGGGGGTCTTGTCGTTGAAGAGCTCGCGCAGGATGCCGGTGCGGCGGGCGATCTCCTCGCCCAAGGCGGCGGCGGGGTGGGTGGGCAGCATGGCCTGGAAGCCCTGCACCATCAGCACGAAGTCGGCGATGGCCTTGCGCGTGCCGGCATGGAAGCCCAGGTCGCCGAGGTGTTGCAGCACCAGGTCCCAGATGGAGACCTTGTGGTGGGCCGATGCCACCAGCAGCTTGTCCATGGTGGTTTGCCCGATGCCGCGCGCGGGGTAGTTGATCACGCGCTTGAGGGCCTCCTCGTCGTGCGGGTTGCACACCAGGCGGAAGTAGCTGATCAGGTCCTTGATCTCCTTGCGCTGGTAGAAGCTCAATCCGCCGTGGATGCGATAGGGGATGTTCAATTTGCGCAGGGCCTCCTCCATGCTGCGGCTCTGGGCGTTGGTGCGGTAGAGGATGGCGAAGTCCTTGTTGGGCACCTGGTGCTGCATGCGCGTCTCGAAGATGCCGTGGGCCACGAAGGCGCCCTCCTCGTTGTCGCTCAGCGCCCGGTGTACGCGCAGTTTCTCGCCCTCCTCGTTGCTGGTCCACACCTCCTTCTTGATGCGCTCCTTGTTCTTCTCGATCACCGAGTTGGCGGCGCCCACGATGGCCTTGGTGCTGCGGTAGTTCTGCTCCAGCTTGAACAGCTTGTGGTCCGGGTGGTCGGTGCGGAAGTTGAGGATGTTCTGGATGTTGGCCCCGCGGAAGGCGTAGATGCTCTGGCTGTCGTCGCCCACCACGGTGATGTTCTCGTGGCGGGCTGCCAGGGTGCGCACGATGTTGTACTGCACCAGGTTGGTGTCCTGGTACTCGTCCACCAATATGTACCGGAAGCGCTCCTGGTACTTGAGCATGGCGCCGGGGTGGTCGCGCAGGAGCAGGGCGGTGTTGAAGAGCAGGTCGTCGAAGTCCATGGCCCCGGAGCGGAAGCACCGGGTGGCGTACTCGCGGAATATGGCGCCGATGTGCTCGCGGCCGGCGGCGGCGTCGGCGGCCATCTGCTCTTCGTTGGCCATGTACTCCAGCGGGCCGATGAGGTTGTTCTTGGCCATGCTGATGCGGCCGTGCACCTGGCTGGGCTTGTAGAGCTTGTCGTCCAGCTGGCGCTCCTTCACGATGGCCTTGATCAGGCTGCGGCTGTCGGTGGTGTCGTAGATGGTGAAGTCCTTGGGGTAGCCCAGCTTGTCGGCCTCGGCGCGCAGGATGCGGGCGAACACGCTGTGGAAGGTGCCCATCCACAGGTTGCGCGCCTCGGTGCCGCCCGGGCCGCCCAGCACCTGGGCGATGCGCTCCTTCATTTCGCGGGCGGCCTTGTTGGTGAAGGTGAGGGCCAGGATGCGGAAGGGGTCCACGCCCTTGGCGGCGATCAGGTGGGCGATGCGCATGGTGAGCACGCGGGTCTTGCCGCTGCCGGCGCCGGCGATCACCATGTTGGGGCCGTCGGTATGCTCCACGGCCGCGCGCTGCGCGGGGTTCAGGCCATCGAGATAGTGCATGGGAGGAAGGCAAAGGTAGTCCGGTGGCGGGCGGCCGGCCGGGCGGGATATCAACAGGCGCCGGGCGGTCTCACAACCGCTCCAGGCCGTCCATCAATTCCCGCTTCTTGCGGCGCGACACCATCACGCTGGTGCCGTCGTCCATGATCACCTCCCCACCTTCACCGCGCACGTACCGGCGCACGTGGCGCACGTTGATCAGGTGGGCGTGGTGTACACGGATGAAGCCCCGCCCGGTCAGCAGGTCTTCGAACTCCTTCAGGGTACGGGCGATCAGCAGCGGTTTTCCGCCCTTCACGTGCACGTGGGTGTAGTTGCCGTCGGACTCGCAGCGCAGGATCGAGCCGACCTCCACCATCTCCAGGCCATCGGCCACGGGCAGGGCGATGCGCTCGCCGTCGTGCGCGTGGAGCAGCATGTTGCGCATCAGGGCGATGAACTGGTCCGGTCGCTGGCGCGGGTGTGCCCGCTGGCCCACCTTGTCCAGGGCGGCCCGCAGCTCGTCGGGGTCGATGGGCTTCAACAGGAAATCCAGCGCGCTGAAGCGGATGGCCTTCACGGCGTAGCCTTCGTGGGCGGTGGTGAAGATCACGTGGGGCCGTTCGTCGCCCAGGGCCTCGAGCAGGTCGAAGCCCGTGCGGTCGCCCAGTTCCACATCGAGGAAGAGCAGCGCCGGCTTTTCGTGCCGCACCAGTTCGAGGGCGCCGGCCACATCGACGGCCGCCCCCCGGACGTCCACCGCCGGGAAGTGCTGTTGCAACAGGCCGGTGAGGGCCTCGCGGCAATGCGCCTCGTCGTCGACGATCACGGCGGTGATGGGCGGTGCATGCGGCATGGGTCCCGAAAGTAGTGCGGACCGGGGGCCGTCATGCGGCGATCAAGGGCATGCGCACCACCACATGGGTGCCCTGCGCCGGGTCCTCGTACCGGAACCCCGCCGGGGTGCCGTACTGCTGTTGCAGCAGGGCCAGCCGGTCGCGGGCGATCGCGGTGCCCAGTGCGGTCTTGCCGGGGGACTTCGGCGAAGCGGCCGCCGTACGCCCGCGCCCCACGCCGTCATCCGCGATGGACCACACGAGCTGCTCGCCGGAACGCCGTACCTCGATGGTGATGTGCCCGGGTCCCACCTTCCCTTTGAAGCCGTGCCAGATGGCGTTCTCCACGAAGGGCTGGGCCACGAGCGGCGGCACCATCACTTTTTCCGGGTCGATCGCGGGATCCACCGAAATGGTGAAATCGAACTTGTCCTCCGAGCGCCGGCGCTCCAGTTCCATGTAGCCGCGCAGCGTGGTGATGTCATCGTCAAGCGGCACTTCGTTGTGGCGGCTGTTCTCCAGCACGCCGCGCATCACGCCGGCGAACTTGGACAGGAAGGTGGATGCGGCCTGCGCATCGTGGCGCTGCACGTACGCATTGATGGAGTTGAGCGCATTGAAGATGAAGTGCGGGTTCATCTGGCTGCGCAGCACCCGGGTCTGAAGCTCGGCGGTGGTGCGTTGGAACCGCTCCTTGCGCCGCTTGCGATCGGTGAACGACCAGGCCGCAAGGCCCGCCAGCACCAGGAGGCCGCCGCCCGCGATGCCGTTGCGCACGGCTTTTCCCCGCCGCATCTCGGCCGCGGCGATCGCTTCATTGGCCGCCATCTCGGCACGGAGCACCGCTTCCTTCCGGTCGTATTCGGAGCGGACGCTCTGCCGGAGCAGGGCCGCCTTGTTCGCATCGTTGCGCACCTGGTCATGCACGCGCATGTTCTCCTTCAGCGCCGCCAGGGCCTCGGGGTAGCGCCCGGCCTGCTCGTTCCATCCGGCCAGGTGCCAGTACGCCTGTTCGGTCAGGAAGGCATCGTTCATTCCCACGGCCAATGCCAGCGCCTCGTGCCCCTTGCCGATGCACCGGTCCCACTCCTTCCGGTCGGCATGGACTTCCGCCGAACCGAAGAAGGCATCGACCCGCATCCGCGGTTCATTGATCCGCGCGGCCAGGTCGGCCGCCCGCTGATAATGGTCTTCGGCCCGGGCGGTCCTCCCGGCCGCCCGGTGGTGGTCGCCGAGCATCACCAAGGCGGACAGCACACCGCGCTCATGGCCGATCTCCCGGGCGATCCGCAAGGACCGTTCGGTCTGGGCCCGGCTCGAGTCCATGTAGCCCATGTTCGCATTGGCCACGGCCATGTTGTGCAGGTATTCGGACTCCCACGCGCGCATCCCCAGTGAGCGGGCCAATTCCATGGCCTCGGTGCCGTACCTCAGCGCCTCCCAGGGCTCCTGCATCTGGTAGTAGCTGTTGCCGATGTGGGCCAGGGCGCGGCATGCGCTGCGGGGGTCACCGATCGCGCGGCTCATCTCCAAGGCCTTCCGGTGGAGGTCGATCGCCGCGGCATGATCGCCGGTCCTGGACATCAGGATGCCCTCCAGGCTGATGGCGGCGATCATCTGTTCCCGCAGGCCCCGGTGCGCGGCCGTGTCGTACAGCATGCGCACCAGGTGCAGCGCGCTGTCCGGCCGGGTCCGCAGGGGGCCTTCCCGGATGAAGCGCTCCAGGGCCGGCAGGCGGGCGGTGTCCGGCCGCGCCGGGTCCGTCCACACCCCCCACAACGAGTCCTGGCGTGCGGGGCCTGCGGGCTGGGCGTGCCCGGCCGCAGCGAGGGAAAGAAAAGCGATCGGCAGGAAGATGCGTGTGCTCATCCGGGTGGGTTCAGACCCCATGCAGTTCTCCGTTCGGGGCCGCCATCGCACCGGCATCAGGGCAGAACGAAGTTAACGGACCGGCGTGAACGGAACATGGGCGCCAGTTGATCGGTGGATGCCGCCAGTTGCTCAGGGGGGCTGGGCCCGGGGTGCGGTCCGTGTTCATTTCGTATCACCATTCCGACAAGCCATGGCACCATTGAGCCGCATCATTGAACGCTTGCCTCGTGCCGCTTTCGGTTGGCTGTGCATGGCGCTCACTGCCGCCGGGGTCGCCCAGCCGGCACCCACCTGCCCCTGGCCCGCCGACACGGTCCCCACGGCCACCCGGCCGGCGGGCATCGCCTTGACCGGCACGCATGCCTTCGTCGTGAACACCCAAAGCCACCTGCTGCAGGTCTTCGATATCACCGTGCCGGGCACACCCGTGCTCGTGGGTTCCGCAGGTACGGCCAATGGCCCGGCGGCGGTGGCCATCGCCGGCGACCATGCGTACGTGATCGCCCAGGGCGCGGCCCGCCTCCAGGTGTTCCACATCGCCGACCCCGCCGTGCCGACGTTCGCCGGGGAGGCCGCCACCCACCTGCAACCGGCGGGCCTCACGCTGAAGGACGGCAAGGCCTACGTGGTGAACCAGGTGTCGCGGACCCTCCAGGTCTTCAGCCTGGACGACCCGGCCGCACCGGTCATGGAGGGATCGGCATCAACGGCCAGCGGGCCCCGTGCGGTGATGGCCGGGAGCGATGGGTCCGTGGTGGTGCTCTGCGGGGTGAGCGACACCCTGCAGGTCTTCGATGCGATCGATCCGGCGCAGCCGGTGCTTCTCGGCAGCGTGCTCACCGGCGATCAACCCACCGGCCTGTGGGTGGAAGGCGCCACGGCCTATGTGACGTGTACCGGAGCGCATGCGCTGGAGGTGTACGACCTGACCGACCCGATGCTGCCGCTGCTGGAGAGCACCACCCCGACCGGGGCCAGCACCGGGCCGGGCGCGATGGCCGTG
This sequence comes from Flavobacteriales bacterium, assembly GCA_034002325.1. Lineage (GTDB taxonomy): Bacteria > Bacteroidota > Bacteroidia > Flavobacteriales_F > PHOS-HE28 > PHOS-HE28. The sequence continues at coordinate 5,859 of JAVFAQ010000036.1, forward strand.
TCCGGGGGGACATGCCATGTGTGCAACGAGGTGGAGTTCTCCCTGCGGATGTTCGACATCGGCGGCCCGGTGCCCGTGGCCGGTGCTGCGGCGCCCACCGGTTCATCTCCCAGTGCGATCGTGGTGCAGGCCGGATACGCGTACGTGACGAACTCCATGGACAACAACCTGCAGGTGTTCGCGCTGCTCGGCCCCGGCGACCCCTGTGACGATGGCGACCCGGACACCAGCGGCGATACGATCGATGGCGATTGCCAGTGCGCGGGCACCGGATACGACTGCGACGGCGTGCCGGGCGGCCCCGCCATGCCCGGTTCACCCTGCGATGATGGTGACCCCGGTACCGTGGGCGATGCCTACGGCGATGATTGCGTGTGTGCGGGCCTGGTGCCCGATTGCCTGGGTGTGCCCGGTGGGAGCGCATTGCCCGGCACCCCCTGCGATGACGGTGATCCGGATACCGGTGGCGATGTCTACGGTCCGGATTGCGCGTGCGCCGGATCGGGCTATGACTGCCTGGGCGTGCCCGGGGGCGTGGCCTGGCCCGGCACGCCCTGTGACGATGGCGATCCCGCCACCCAGCTCGACGCGTACGATACGGATTGTGCCTGCACGGGGCTCTTGGTGGACTGTGCCGGTGTGCCCGGGGGGACGGCGCTTCCGGGCGCGCCATGCAATGACGGTGACATCTGCACATTGGCCGATGCCTGGGCCGGCGACTGCACATGCGTCGGTGAGCCGTACGCACCCGGCACGATCGCTGGCCCGGCCGCACCGGGAACAGGTGCCGTGGTCACGTATTCCGTACCCCCGGTGCCCGGTGCCTCGGGGTACGCCTGGACCCTGCCGCCCGGCTGGGCCACCACCGACTTGGACTTGGACCACCAGTACACGGCAACAACGTCCATCGGACCCGGGATCGCGCAGATCTGTGTCACGGTGCATCTGGGTTCCTGTGCGGAGTCCAGTTGCCTCGACGTGGCGGTGACCGAAGTGGTGGGGGTGGAGGAGCATGGCCAAGGCCCTGCGCCATGGATCTCCGTGCGGCCCAACCCCGCCGGCGATGTCTTCCATGTGGCGGTGAGCGATGGCGTCACCGGGCCGCTGGACCTGGCCATCGTGGATGCCCTGGGTCGCCCGGTGGTCCCGCCTCGCTCCGCCGCCGCCGCCGTACCGCAGGCGATCCCCGTGCATGACGTGCCGCCCGGGGCATACTTCCTCATGGCCACGCGCGCCGGTGCCCGGCAGGTGGTGAAACTCTTCATTGCGCGATGAAGCCCCGTGAACAGCGAATGCGCCCCCCATGGCCCCGGCTACCGGTGGTGGCCGCGATCCTTTGCGCGGCGGTGGGCGTGCAATTGCATGCACAGGCCCGCCCGCTGCGCACCGACCTGGGCGCCGCCGGTGCCTCGTACTCCATCACGGAGAACGGCCGGACCTGGTACGTGCAACAGGCCGTGGGGCAGGCCGGTGTGGCGGGTTCGACCCTTGTGGACGGCCGCTACTTCAATCAGGGCTTCGTGCAACCGCACCATGCAACCGCGCGCCACCTGCCCTCCACCGACCTGGCGGCCCGCATCTTCCCCAATCCGTTCGATGACCGGTTCACGGTGGCCTTCGCCGAAGACCCCGAGGGGCCGGTGCAGGTGTACATGTACAACGCCCTGGGGCAGGTGGTGTACGCCCAGGTGCATGGGGCCGCGCGCTCCATCACGATCACCCCGGCCGGGCTCGCGATGGGGGCGTACGTGGTGCATGTGCAGGTGGGGCACCGACGCCTGGCCGCTCAACTGCAACGCTTCCGATGAACCCTTCCGCCGGAACCCGCCCGCCCCGCCCACTGCCCGGCTGCCGTCACGCCGGGGAACCGTCCAGCGTGCCCTCGTCCACGCCCCCAAGACCATGAAAGCGCCATACCTCGTCCCGTTGCTCCTTCTGGCCAGCCCTGCGCAGCACGCCGATGCCCAGCAGACGTACATGCACGTGGGCGCGGACCGCTCGGAGCTCCTGTACACGAATTCGCAGGGCGACAAGCTGGAGGGGATGCATCCGGGCACGGGCCTCACCCTCGCCGCGGGCCTGCGCCGCCCGTTCCGTTCATTGGTCTCCAAATGGCATTATACCGCCGGGCTCATCTATGAGCGGTACGGTATGCGGGGCACCGGTCCCGCCCCGTACCGCGATTATTTGGAATGGCGGACGGACTACCTCGGTGCCGACCTGGGAGTGGAGCGCGACCTCATCACCCTGGGCCAGGGCGGCAAGGGGAGCAACGGCCCCACCGTGTTCGCCCGGGCGGCGGCCGCTCCGCAGTTCCTGGTGAAGGGGGCGCAGACCATCGGCAGCGAGGTGTACGACCTGCGCGGGGTGGAACAGTTCGATGCCCCGCTCCTCTTCCTGCGGGCCGGTGCCGGCCTCAACTATTGCGTGTCGAACCGCACCGCCATCGTGGTGGACTACCTGTTCGCCCATGGCATGCGCCTGCCCGGTGTGCCCTGGCCCGATGATGAGCGACTGGCCTTCCGGACGCACACCCTGCGCGTCGGCATCATGATCTCCTCGGCCAATTGCCGCTATTGCCTCGCCCGCCTCTAAGCCAATCACCATGAAGCAGCTCCTCCTCGTCGCCCTGGTCGCATGTGCCGCCTTGGAAACGGCCGCCCAATCGCACGGCATCACCTACCAGGCCATCATCCTCAGCCGGTCCGACGACCAGACCGAGTTCCCCGGGGTGGACGGCCCCGGAGGGAACTACCTCCCCGACCAGCCCCTGGACCTGCGGTTCACCATCATGGATGAACTCGGTGCGGTCGAATACCAGGAGACACAGGGTGCCACCACGGACCCCTATGGCTTGGTATCGGTGGTGATCGGTGATGGCCATGCCACCACGGCAAGCCCCGGACCGTTCCCGGAGATCGACTGGGACGGCACCCCGAAGGACCTGTTGGTGGAGGTGCGCATCCCGGCACCCGCGGGCAGTGGCGATTTTCTGGAGTTCAGCATCCAGAAGCTCGTCTTCGCTCCGTACGCCTTCCACCGCAACATCACCGCCACCGGCCATCTGTCGGTGGACGGCAGCACCACCCTGAACGACGGTCTGCTGGTGGCCAACGGAAGTCCCACCCATCTCACGGGATCGCTCACGGTGGACAGTTGCCTGCACTTGAGCGACTGCCTCACCGTGAACGGCACCACCGACCTGAACAACGGGCTGGACGTGAATTTCGGCGGGGCCACCCATCTGAGCGGCAACCTGGACGTGGACGGGGCCGCCCAGTTGAACGGGAGCCTGCACGTGGGCGGGGCCAGCACCCTGGACCATACCCTGCAGGTGGCCGGTGCGACCGTACTGCAAAGCACCCTGGGCGTGGACGGCGGCACTCAGTTGAACAGCACGCTGGACGTGGCCGGCGCCAGTACGCTGGACCATACGCTGGACGTGGCCGGCGCGACCGAGATCCACCACACGCTGCTGGTGGAAGGCGCGACCGCGCTCAACAGCACCCTCGATGTGGAGGAGGCCACCACCCTGGGCAGCACCCTGGACGTGGCGGGGCAGACGACCATCGCGGCTTCCGTGATCGGGAATGAGGCGGACTACAATGCCTACCCCTTGCGCGTGAGCGGCGGGAACCATGGCATCGCCATAAGGGTGAACGCAACGGAGATGGACGGGAACACCAACTTCATCACCTTCTTCGACGTGGAGGACCAGGCCCGCGGCCGCATCGAGGGGCAGAAGCCCGCGGAGGTGCTTCTTTCCGCGCCGTACATCTACGAGAACTCGGTCTTCGCCGTGGAGATCGCATTGGCGGTCGCGGACCTGGTCGCGGCCTCCACCTCGTCCACGATATGCCTGGGCCTGGGTGGTTGTGTCACCGCGCCGGTGCCTTCGTTGGTGGTCGCCGCCGTGGCCAAGCTCGCCATGACCGTGGCCAAGCCGGTGGCCTACAACGTGTTCGCGCTGACCGGCCTGGGCGTGACCTACGAATCGGGCGGGGCCGACTACGCGGAGTGGCTCGAACGCATGGACCCCGCCGAGGAGATGCGCCCCGGCGAGATCGTGGCGATGAACGCCGGCCGCATCACCAAGCGGAGCGGACAGGCCGAACGGTTCATGGTGATCTCCACCAACCCCGCCGTGCTGGGCAACATGCCCGTCCCCGAGGAACAGCACCGGTATGAGAAGGTGTGCTTCATGGGCCAGGTGCCGGTGCAGGTGATCGGCCGCGTGGAAGTGGGCGACCATATCGTGCCCAGTGGGGGCCACGACGGCTTCGGTCTCGCGGTGCCTGCGGGCCACCTTGCCCTGGCGGACCATGCGCGCGTGGTGGGCCGTGCCTGGAGCGCATCACCCGGTCCGGTGGGCTACGTGAACGTGGCCGTGGGCATGAACGGGAAGAACGACCTGGTGGACGTGCTCGCTCGCCAACAGAACGAACTCGATGACCTGCGCGCGGCGGTGGACGAGCTGCGCACCGCCTTGGGCACGGGCCTGCCCACCGAGCGGGCGCCGGCCGTGGAGCATCCGGTCACTGCGGAAGAACTGCACATGCCCATCGATCCCGCAGCCGTGGAGGAGGCCCTGGACCTGGTGCGTGCGCAGCTCGCCGAAATGGGCCAGGACATGGACGCGCATCCGTTCTTCGCCGGGCTGATGGCGGACCCGGCGGCCTACGAAGGGTTCGTCGCCCAGGTGATCACCATGGCCGAGGCCCAGCGCCAGCGCATGATCGGGATCGACCGCCGCCACGGCCACCGGTAGCGGGCCTCATCCCCGCTCCCGGTACCGCGCCGCGCGCCCCGCGCCGTCCATCACCAGCCGGCCGGCCGCCACGGCATCGCGCAGGTCACGCGTGGCGGTGGCGGTGCTCAATTCCGGGTAGTGGGCCAGGTAGTCCTTGCGGCGGAAGGTGCTGCGGCCGCTCTGTTGCAGGAACACGCCCACCCGTTCGCCGGGCCCGCGCACCGGGTCGCGCTCGGCCAGCAGCTCGGCCAGCGCCTCGTCGATGCGCTCGAGCATATAGGTGATGAACTCCCCGCAGTCCCCTTGGCGGTCGGCGTACTCCAGGGCGCCGTGGTAGGCGGGCGCGGCATGCAGGATGAAGGCCTCCACGGGCAGGTAGGCGAACACCGGCCATCGGGCGGCGAGCATGCGCCGCTGCCACAGCCGGGCCAGCCGTCCGTTGCCCGCGGTGAACGGGCGCAGGTAGATCAGGCCGAAGTGGAGCACGCAGCTGGTGATCAAGGGCGGGAAGCCGCTCTCCTCGGTGTGGCGCAGCAGTTCCCCCACCACTGCGGGCAGGTTGTGGGCGGTAGCCGTGCGCAAGGGCCCGGGGTCGCCGTACAGCACGTCCATGGGGCCGCTGCGGAACCGGCCGGCGTCCATGGACAGCCCATGCATCAGCACGGCGTGCGCGCGCCGCAGGTCGGGCACCTGGTAGGGGTCCAGCCCGGGCAGCATCTCCATCACCCGGTGGGTGTTCACCACCTCCAGGGCCTCCGGGCCGTCCACCCCGGCGGGCCGCGCCACCAGCTCGGCCACCGGGCGCGGCTCCAGCGCGCCCCCCTCGATGGCCACCGTGGCATGCACGCTGCTCACCCGGTAGGCCCGTTCAAGATCGGCCGGCGGCAGGTGCAGGTGCCGGGCATGCACCTCGCCGAGCCGGTGGTGGACCGCCGTCAACAGGTTCAGCATCCGCGGCCCGATGGAATGGTAGGTGACGCTTCCGAGGTCCAAAACAGATCATTTGATGCGAACAAAGTTATACCGGCGCTTTCAGACGGACGACCGGCGAAGGTCGCCGGACGCGATGCCCCATGCCCGCCCGGGCCGGCCCGCATGCCGCGTGACCGATTGAGGGCCAGTGAGATGGGATGATCACCTGACCAGCCGGGGAGCCATGGCGGCGGCGGCGGACACGGAGGCGGCGCATGATTTCATCGACCATGGTGCGTTGATAAGCCGATTGTTCGTACTTTCGCAGCCCGTTTCCCCAAGGCAAATTGTGGAACCGGCTGAAAGTCAAGACGAAAGGACCTCATGCCAACCATCCAGCAGCTCATCCGCAAGGGTCGCGAGAACCCTGAGTACAAGAGCAAGTCGGTCGCCCTGACCCGTTGCCCGCAGCGCCGCGGCGTATGCACCAAGGTGTACACCACCACCCCGAAGAAGCCGAACTCGGCCCTGCGGAAGGTGGCCAAGGTGCGCCTGGTCAACGGGTACGAGGTGATCGCGTACATCGGCGGGGAGGGCCACAACCTCCAGGAGCACAGCATCGTGCTGGTGCGCGGCGGCCGGGTGAAGGACCTGCCGGGGGTGAAGTACCACATCGTGCGCGGTGTATTGGACACCGCCGGTGTGGAAGGCCGCGGCCAGCGCCGCAGCAAGTACGGCACCAAACGGCCCAAGCCCGGAGCGGCCCCGGCCAAGAAGAAGTAAGCGCCCACGCTAAGGCACGAAGACCATGCGCAAGAAAGCAGTAAAGCACACGATCCTGCCCGACCCGAAGTTCGGCGACGTGCAGGTGACCAAGTTCGTGAACAACCTGATGCTCGACGGCAAGAAGAGCAAGGCCATGGACATCTTCTACAACGCCGTGGACATCATCGGCGAGAAGAGCGGCGAGGACGGCCTGGAGATCTTCCGCAAGGCCGTGCAGAACGTCACCCCCCAGGTGGAGGTGCGCAGCCGCCGCGTGGGCGGGGCCAACTTCCAGATCCCGCAGGCCGTGCGCGAGGACCGCAAGCGCATGCTGGCCATGAAGTGGCTCATCGGCTATGCCCGCTCGCGCAACGAGCGCAGCATGGCCGTGCGCCTGGCCAATGAGATCATGGCCGCCGCCAAGGAGGAGGGCGCCGCCTACAAGAAGAAGGAAGAGATCCACCGCATGGCCGAGGCCAACAAGGCCTTCAGCCACTATCGTTTCTGATCCCAAGAGCACAGCCCCACCAGATGGCAAAGAGGGACCTCAAATTCACGCGCAACATCGGCATCATGGCGCACATCGATGCCGGCAAGACCACCACGTCCGAGCGCATCCTGTACTACACCGGCCTGACCCACAAGATCGGCGAGGTGCATGACGGGGCCGCCACCATGGACTGGATGGAGCAGGAGCAGGAGCGCGGCATCACCATCACCAGCGCCGCCACCACCACCACCTGGAAGTACCGGGGCGACAGCTACAAGATCAACCTGATCGACACCCCGGGCCACGTGGACTTCACCGTGGAGGTGGAGCGCAGCCTGCGCGTGCTCGACGGCGCCGTGGCCCTGTTCTGCGCCGTGGGCGGCGTGGAGCCCCAGAGCGAGACCGTCTGGCGCCAGGCCAACAAGTACAAGGTGCCCCGCATCGGCTTCGTCAACAAGATGGACCGCAGCGGCGCCGACTTCTTCAACGTGGTGAAGCAGATCAAGGAGCGCCTCGGAGCCAACCCCATCCCCCTGCAGGTGCCCATCGGCGCCGAGGCCGATTTCAAGGGCGTGGTGGACCTGGTGAACAACCGCGGCATGGTGTGGAACGAGGCCGACCAGGGCATGACCTGGAGCGAAGTGCCCATCCCCGACGACCTGAAGGAGACCGTGGAGGAATGGCGCGCCAAGCTCATCGAGGCCGTGGCCGAGAGCGACGACACGCTGATGGAGAAGTACTTCACCGATCCCGACTCGCTCACCGAGGCCGAGATCATGAACGCCATCCGCAAGAGCACCATCAACATGAGCATCACCCCGGTGCTCTGCGGCAGCTCCTTCAAGAACAAGGGCGTGCAGACCATGCTCGATGCGGTGATGGCCTATCTGCCCAGCCCGATGGACATCGAGGCGGTGACCGGCACCGACCCCGAGACCGGCGAGGAGATCATCCGCAAGCCCAGTGTCGATGAGCCCATGGCCAGCCTGGCCTTCAAGATCGCCACCGACCCCTACGTGGGCCGCCTGGCATTCTTCCGCTGCTACAGCGGCACCATCCCCGCCGGCAGCTATGTGAAGAACATGCGCAGCGGCAACAAGGAGCGCATCAGCCGCATCTTCCAGATGCACTCCAACAAGCAGAACCCCGTGGAGGTCATCGAGGCCGGCGACATCGGCGCCGCGGTGGGCTTCAAGGACATCCGCACCGGCGACACGCTGTGCGACGAGGACAACCCGATCGTGCTCGAGAGCATGAGCTTCCCCGAGCCCGTGATCGGCATCGCCATCGAGCCCAAGACCCAGGCCGACCTCGACAAGATGGGCAACGCCCTGGCCAAGCTCTCCGAGGAGGACCCCACCTTCAAGGTGGCCTCCGACGAGGAGACCGGCCAGACCGTGATCAGCGGCATGGGCGAGCTGCACCTGGAGATCCTGGTGGACCGCATGAAGCGCGAGTTCAAGGTGGAACTCAACCAAGGTGCGCCCCAGGTGAAGTACTAGGAGGCCAGCTCCGGCAGCACC
>JAVFAQ010000037.1:0-14181 GCA_034002325.1 Flavobacteriales bacterium
TGCACGATCTTGAAGATGGACCCCGGCGGGTACTGCGCCTGCAGGGCCCGGTCGAACAGCGGCTTGATGGGGTCGCGCTGCAGCTCGCCGTAGTTGGTGTTGCGCACGCGGCCCACCAGCAGCTCGGGGTCGTAGGCGGGGCTGCTCACCAGGCAGAGCACTTCGCCGGTCTTGGGGTCCAGCGCCACGATGCTGCCCTTCTTGTTGGCCATGAGCCGTTCGCCCAGCAGCTGCAGGTCCAGGTCCAGGCCGGTGTACAGGTCCTTGCCGGCCACGGCCACCGTGTCGTAGAGGCCGTTGTTGTACGGGCCGATGACATTGTTGTGGACGTCCACCAGCACATAGCTCACGCCGCGCCGGCCGCGCAGCTCGGTTTCGTGGAAGGCCTCCACGCCGCCCACGCCGATCACGTCGCCGGCCTTGTAGTAGGGGTCCTCGGCGATCTTGGCGGGCCCCACCTCGCTGAGGTAGCCCAGCAGGTGCGCGGCGGTGCGCGGCGGGTAGGTGCGCAGCGTGCGGCTCTGCGCGTAGAAGCCGGGGTACTTGTGCAGGTGGGCGCTGATGGGGGCGAACTGCTCGGCGGGGATCTGCTTCTCCACCACGCTGGGCTTGTAGCGGGACCATGCGGCGGCATCGGCCAGGCGTTCGGCGAGCTCGGCGGGGTCCACATCGATCAGTTCGGCCAGGGCCAGGGTGTCCAGCGTGCGCACCTCGCGGGGCACCACCATGATGTCGTACACGGGGGTGTTGGCCACCAGCAGGCGCTCGTTGCGGTCGTAGATGAGCCCGCGCGAGGGGTAGACCGTCACCTTGCGCTCGGCCATGTTGGTGGCCTCGGCCTTCCACTTGTCCTGCACCACCTGGATGTGGAACAGGCGCAGCACGAAGACCACGGCCACGAAGAGCACGGCGGCGATCAGCACGTATTTGCGGCCTTCGTAGTTCATGCCCGCCCGGGTCGTGTCCTGGTGGCCAGCAACTGGGCCAGCATGCACAGCACCAGGGTGAACAGGGCGCTGAGCAGGGTGCGCAGCAGCACCTCGCCCATGCGGTCCCAGCGGAACAGTTCCACCGTGAAGAGCCAGAGATGGTGGACCAGCACCAGCACGGCGGCATGGGTGGCCGTCCAGGTGAGGCCCATGTCGGCGATCACCGGCCGGGCGCCGAACTCGTAGCCCTCGCGCGGGGCCATCACGCGCAACAGGTGTACGCGGGCGAAGGCCATCACCGTGCAGGCGCTCATGTGCATGCCGGGGGTGTTGCCGAAGAGGTCCACGGTGAAGCCGGTGGCCGCGGCGATGATCAGCATGGCCCATGCCGGCAGCTCGAAGGGCAGCATCAGCAGGAAGAGCACGTAGAGGTAGGGCACCGCGTAGCCGTTGAGCAGGTCCACGTGGTCCAGCACCATCACCTGCACCAGCACCAGGGCCAGTGCGCGCAGCACGTTGGATGCGATGGTGCCGATCATGGGCCGGTGTGGGCTTGCTGCAACGAGTCGCGCTCGGCGCGCTGCAGGTCCTTCACCACGTAGACATGGCCGTTGCGCGTCATGTCCTCGGTGAGGCGGATGGTGATGTCGTGGTAGTTGCCGCCGGGCTGGGGTTCGATCGTCTCCACCACGCCCACGGGCCACCCCGCGGGGAAGAGGCCGTCGCCGCCGCGGGTCTCGATGGTGTCGCCGGGCTGCACGTGGGCATGCTTGGCGATGTCCACCACCGAGGCGGTGCGCGGGTCGTTGGTGTCCCAGTAGAGCAGGCCGAAGTGCCCGGTGCGGCGCAGCTGCACGCTGGTGCGCACATCGGGGTTGAGCACGCTGATGACCGATGCGAAATGGGGGCTCACGGCGCGCACCACGCCCACGATCCCATGGGGGCCGATCACGCCCATGTCGGGCCCCACGCCGGCCTTGGCGCCCTTGTCCAGGGTGAGGAAGTTGCGCTGCTTGTGGGCGGTGCCGTTGATCACCTTGGCGGCGAGCTGGGCATGCACGCGGCGGTGGATGGTGTCGTTGATGCGCACGAACAGGTCCTCGGCGGGGGCGTAGGCGCTCACGTGGCGGTTGCGCCATCGGGCGTTCTCCTCGGCCAGCACCTGGTTCTGGGCGCGCAGGCCGGTGTAGTCGGCCACGTTGGCGCGCCACTGCATGAGGGTGCCGATGGCGGCGTTGCTGGAAGTGAGCGCGCGGGCGCGGTGGTAGCGGTTGCCGCCGGCCAGCAGCACGAAGGAGAGCGCCAGCAACGCCAGGAACAGCAGCGTGTCACGGATGCGATGGAGGAAGCGGAAGAGGTCGCGCATCTCGCAGGATCGGCGGTGGTGGGCGGCCGTCACGCGGGGCCGCCCGCGCCGCTGGTCATTCCCTCATCAGGAACTGGTAGCGGTCGATGTTCTTCAGGGCGATGCCGGTGCCGCGGGCCACGGCGCGCAGGGGGTCCTCGCTCACGTGCACGGGCAGCTTGGTGCGGATGGCGATGCGCTTGTCCAGGCCGCGCAGCAGGGCACCGCCGCCGGCCAGGTAGATGCCGGTCTTGTAGATGTCGGCGCTGAGCTCCGGCGGGGTGGCCTCCAGGGCGCTGAGGATGGCCTCCTCGATCTTGCTGATGCTCTTGTCCAGGGCCTGGGCGATCTCCGAGTAGGTGACGGTGATCTCCTTGGGGATGCCCGTCATCAGGTCGCGGCCGCGCACGGCATAGTCCGCCGGGGGGTCGTCCAGGTCGGTCATGGCGGCGCCCACCTCGATCTTGATCTGCTCGGCGGTGCGCTCGCCCACCAGGATGTTGTGCTGGCGGCGCATGTACTCCTCGATGTCCTGCGTGAACTCGTCGCCCGCCACACGGATGTTCTTGTCGCACACGATGCCGCCCAGGGCGATCACGGCGATCTCGCTGGTGCCGCCGCCGATGTCGATGATCATGTTGCCCATGGGCTCCTCCACGTCGATGCCGATGCCGATGGCGGCCGCCATGGGCTCGTGGATCAGGTACACCTCCTTGGCGCCGGCGTGCTCGCTGCTGTCCTTCACGGCGCGCTTCTCCACCTCGGTGATGCCGCTGGGGATGCAGATGACCATGCGCAGGTTGGGGGTGAAGAGCTGGCGGCCGGGCTTGATCATGCGGATCATGCCCTTGATCATGTCCTCGGCGGCCTTGAAATCGGCGATCACCCCGTCCTTCAGCGGGCGCACGGTCTTGATGTTCTCGTGGGTCTTGCCGTGCATCTGCTGGGCCTGGCGGCCCACGGCGATGACCTTGCCGGTGGCGCGGTCCACGGCCACGATGCTGGGCTCGTCCACCACCACCTTGTCGTTGTGGATGATCAGGGTGTTGGCGGTGCCGAGGTCGATCGCGATCTCCTGGGTGAAGAAATTGAACCAGCTCATGCTCGGGGCGCGTTGCTAATGTTTGAAGTGGCGGGTGCCGGTGATGGCCATGGCCATGCCGTGGTCGTTGCAGAAGTCGATGCTGTCCTGGTCGCGCACGCTGCCGCCGGGGTGGGCCACGGCGGTGATGCCGGCGCGGTGGGCGATCTCCACGCAATCCGGGAAGGGGAAGAAGGCGTCGCTGGCCATCACGGCGCCCTTCAGGTCGAAGTTGAACTTGCGCGCCTTGGCGATGGCCTGCTCCAGGGCGTCCACCCGGCTGGTCTGGCCGGTGCCGCTGGCCAGCAGCTGCCCGCCCTTGGCCAGCACGATGGCGTTGCTCTTGGTGTGCTTCACCAGCACGGTGGCGAACACCAGGTCGGCCAGCTCCTGTGCGGTGGGCGCCTGCGTGGTGGCGGTGCGCATGGCGGCGGCCGTGGGCACGGCGCGGTCGGCGTCCTGCCGCAGGGTGCCGTTCAGGGCGGTGCGTTCGCGCACGGCCGGGCGCCCGGCGGGGCGGTGCTCCAGGATGATGCGGTTCTTCTTCCGCCGCAGCACCTCCAGCGCGTCATCGTCGTAGCCGGGCGCGGCGATGATCTCGAAGAAGATGGCGTCGATGGCCTCGGCCGTGGCCTTGTCGATGCGGCCGTTGGTGACCAGCACGCCACCGAAGGCGCTCACCGGGTCGCCGGCCAGCGCCGCGTCCCAGGCCGCGTGCACGGTGGGGCGCACGGCGGCCCCGCAGGCGTTGTTGTGCTTGAGCACCGCGAAGGCCGTGCCCGGCAGGGTGCCCAGGTCGCCGATCAGGTCCACCGCCGCGTCCAGGTCCAACAGGTTGTTGTAGCTCAGCTCCTTGCCGTGCAACTGGTGGAACATGCCCTCCAGGTCCCCGGTGAAGGTGGCCTGCTGATGGGGGTTCTCGCCGTAGCGCAGCGCATGGGTGCGCTCACCGGCGAACCACCCGTGAATGGCGGTGTCATAGCGGGAACTCAGGTCGAAGGCCGCCATGGCGAAGGCCTTGCGCTGGGCCAGGGTGGTATGGCCGCCCTGTTCCTTCAGCAGATGCAACAGCTCGGCGTACTGCGCCATCGCCGGCACGATCACCACGTCCTTGTGGTTCTTGGCGGCCGCGCGGATCAAGCTGATGCCCCCGATGTCGATCTTCTCGATGATCTCCTGCTCGGTGCCGCCGGCGGCCACCGTGTCCGCGAAGGGGTACAGGTCCACCACCACCAGGTCGATCGGCGGAATGGCGTACTGCTCCATCTCGGCCCGGTCGCCCGCCATGTCGCGCCGGCCCAGTATGCCGCCGAACACCGTGGGGTGCAGGGTCTTCACGCGGCCGCCGAGGATGCCCGGATAGCCGGTGATCTCTTCCACCGGGGTGACCTTCACGCCCAGCTGCCCGATGAAGGCCTGGGTGCCTCCGGTGGAGTACAGGTGCACGCCGAGGCGGTCCAGTTCACGCACAAGGGGTTCCAGCCCGTCCTTGTGGAACACGGATATGAGCGCGCTATGGATGCGGACGCGGCCTTCCAAATGAAGCAGGTGTAAGGGTGCCGGTGCGGGATATTCCGGGCACAATTTTAACGCAAGATGCCACCAGCACCGGCCGCTGCCGCCGCAGGTTGCCCAAAGGTTACCAACATCGGGGCGTGCGGGGGTCAGAACAGGAAGCCGATGCCGATATGGACATTGACGGTGCGGGTGGGCGATCCGATGGTGCTGAAGCCCACCTCGCCTTGGGGGGAGATCACGATGGATGCGGGGTCCACGTAATCCACCTCGCCGCTGTTGATGCGTTCCACGCGGCCCTCCACATAGAAGGCGCGGCCGGGCGCCACCTGCACCCCGGCGGCCCAGCCGGAACTCCAGGCGAAGTCGCCGGCATTGCGCTCCTTGACCAGGGGCTTGTCCAGCCCGTCCACGCGCACCTTGGTACGGGTGGTGAAATGGCGCAGGCCGCCCAGGGCCTCCACGTACGGGCTCACCTTGCCGAAGGTGGGCCGCAGGCGCAGCAGGGCGTGGTAGCCGTACACGTTGCTGCGCACGGTGAGGTCGCCCTGGGTGTCGGGCGCCAAATGGTCCTGGTCCACGGCCACCACGGCCTTCTCGCCGCCCATCGAGCCCCAGGCGAAATCGAAGCCCCAGTCGAAGGGCAGGATACGCATGGGCACGCCCATGTGGGCGCTCACGCCCACGATCTCGCGGCCCCAGCTGTCGGCGAAGGCGCCGATCGGTATGCCGATGTCCAGGCCGCCGCCCAGGGTGGCGGGGCGGTCGCGGAAGCCCCGGGCATCGCCCCGGCGCTGGGCATGCGCGCCGGCGGTGGCGGCGAGCAGCAGGGCGGTGAGGACGATGGTGCGCATGGCGGAACGGGATCGGAGCGGCCTTTCCAAAGGGCATGCCGAAGCCGCGAAAGTAGCGCCCCGCCGCACGTGCCTGCGCACCCCGCCGGCCGGGGATCGCGTTCCTTGGTGCCATGGAAGCCGGTGCCGAATGGATGGAGGCGGGCCTGTGGGGCCTGTTCCTGGCCTCGTTCCTGGCCGCCACGGTGGTGCCCTTCAGCTCCGAGGCACTGCTGGCGGCCATGGCCCTGGGGCCGTGGAGCACCTTCGCGCTGTGGGCGGTGGCCGCCACGGGCAACACCCTGGGCGGCATGACCTCGTACCTGCTGGGCCGCGCCGGCGACCTGCGGCGCATCGCCCGCTGGCTGCGCACCGACCCCGCCAAGGCCGTGCACTGGCAGCGGCGCCTGCACCGTTACGGGGCCTGGGCCGCGCTGCTCACCTGGCTGCCCGTGGTAGGCGACCCCATCGCCATCGCACTGGGGCTGGGCCGTGCGCCGGCGTGGGCCGTGGCGGTGCTCATGTTCGTGGGCAAGGCCGTGCGGTACGCGGTGGTGCTGGCGGTGTTGCGGTGAGCGCGGCCTCACTCCGTGTACCGCCACTCCCGCCGCTCCGGATCGTACTTCAACCGGTCGTCCGGCCATTCGATGAAGCTGCGGTCCTCCATGTAGGCCGTGACGTTCCCGGTGGCGATCATCTCGCGGAACAGGGCCAGGCCCTTGTCCTCCAGCTCGGCCTCGGGCAGCACGGGCGTGTTGAAGACCTCCTCGAACGCCACCAGGGCCATGCGGTCGTCGATGGTGAAGCGGCCGCCCACGCCGCGCCGGTCGCCGTCCACGCTGCGCGCCGGCCGCACCAGGTAGAACCAATGCGTGCCGTCGGTATCGGCGTGGTGGTACACCATGCGGTACTGCGGCAGGGCCTGCAGGTAGTGGTGGCGGAAGGCCGGGTCGGTGCGGTCCTGGCCGATGGCCGCGGCGGGCCGCTTGTGTACGAAGGTGATGATGTCGGCCAGCAGGGTGTCGGCCGCGCTGCCGGGGAAGGTGCGGGCCACGTCGTACCGGGCCTTGGCGCGCTCCACGATGGCGGTGCGCGGCTCGGGCGGCGGGGTCGTGCGGGCGGGCCGTTCGGCGGGCGGCGGTGCGGTGCAGGCCACCAGGGCGGCGGCCATCAGGGCGGTGATCGGTGCTTTCATGGGTGTTGCCACGCGGGAGGGCCGGGAGTGAGATCCACCCCCGGCCCCGCCGTCGGTCGCACGCAATTGGTCAGTAGCTGGTCAGGGCCGCGTTCCAGTCCGTCCATCCCTGGGTCCAGTCCGTGGTGCCGAAGGCGCCGCGGAAGGCCACGGGCTGGAAGAAGCCCGGCAGGCCGGTGAAGTCGGCGCCGCTCAGCAGCATCGAACCGCTGTTCGGGAGCACGTTGGGGGTGCCCAGGTCGAAGATGCTCGGGTCGATCCCGGCGTCCTGCCACTTGTCCAGCAGTTCGTTGCCGAAGGCGGGCGTGTGGAACCAGGCGGCCACGTCGAAGCCGTCCACGTCGGTCTTGAAGGCGTTGCCGCGCGGGTTGTTGGGGTGCTGGGCACCGTTGGCGGGCGCATCGGCGAACACGGTGCCGGCGCTGCCCCAGCCGTTGCCGCCCCAATGCTCCACACCGGAGAGCACGGTGTTGCGCACGCGCAGCTCATCGCTCTGGGCGGCGCCCACGCTGCCCGAGCCATTGATGTACAGGCCGTCGGGGTAGCCGGTCATGAAGGAGTTGTGGATCTTCAGGCGGCTGTTGCGGCGCAGCTGGGCCACGTGCTGGAACTGCAGGCTGATGGGGGTCTCGCGGGTCTTCTTCGGACCGATGATGGAGATGTTGCTGAAGGTGCCGCTGGTGAAGGGCTGGTTGCCGGAGCCCTGGCCGTCGTTGTCCACCTCGAAGCCGTTGCTGCCGCTCTGGTCGGCACCGTTGTAGGCCCGGATGCACAGGGCGAACTGCACGTTGCCGTTGTAGCCCAGGTCCACGTCCAGATCGTCGTCCAGCCCGCGGTAGGCCACCAAGTAGCGGGCGTCCACGTTGCCGCCGAACCACTCGAAGGCATCGTCCAGGCCGTAGGCGCACTGCACGTACTCGATGGTGGTGCCCTTGCCCACGCTGCCCATGGTGAGGGAGTTCACCTCCTCGTTGGGGTTGATGGGGATGCCGGCGAAGTTGATCTGCACGTAGCGCAGCACGCCGCTGTTGTCGTTGTCGTCGTTGCCGCCGTGGAAGGCGCCGTACCCGCCCTCGAGCTCGGCGGTGCCGCCGGCGATGTTGTTGCGGGCGCGGCCGCAGATCACCACACCGCCCCAGTCGCCCGGCTGGCGCAGGCCGGGGCTCTTCTCGCTGGTGAAGACGATCGGCTTGGTGGGCGTGCCTTCGGCGAAGATCTTGCCGCCCATCTGCACCACCAGGGTGCCCTTCGACTCGAAGTCGCCCATCACCACCGTGCCGGGTTCGATGTGCAGCTCACCACCGTCCTGCACGCGCACGAAGCCGTTCAGCCGGTACACGTTGTCGGCCGTCCAGTGGGTGGTGCCCGTGATGTTGCCGCTCACCTCCACCATGCCGGCCACCGGCGGCACGGGCGTGGGCAGCGGGTCCTCTTCCTTGTCCTTCTTGCAGGAGACGAGCACGGCCGCTGCTCCGAGCGCCGCCATCATCACCTTGATGTTCACCTTTTTCATGTCCGTTTCAGGTTGTTCTTAGGGGGTCCGTTATCCGGCCACAAAGCACTCCAGAGCATGATATCCCTGCCTTACCGCGATCTCATCAAATGGCTGCCCTTGCGTAAAGCCGGTGTTATCCGGGCCGTTCATGGGGCGGGACGGTCACAGGGCACCCGCCGGTCCCCATGGGTCGACCGTGGCGTACGGGCCATGTCCGGGGGGCCACGGGAACGAACAGGGCGCCCGTAGGGCCGGCCGGCCCGGTCAACGGGAGCGGTCCAGGCGGTATGCCAGCCCCACGGACCAGGTGCGGCCCGGGGCGTAGCGCTGGATGATCTGGTCGTTGTGCCGGTCGTGCACGCCGTCCTTGTTGGCGTCCTGCAGCAGCACGTGGGCCTGGTTGAGCACGTCGCCCACGCCGAGGCGCAGGTCGAACTGTTCCGTCAGGCGCACCGTGGCGGAGAGGTCCAGCAGATGGCGGGGCATCTCGTAGATGTCCGGGTAGGCATCGAAGCCGATGATGAAGATGCGCGGGCCGATGACGTTGTACAGCGCGTTGACCTGCAGGCCGCGCTCCTTGTCCTGGTAGTAGATGCCGGCGTTCACGATGTACGGGCTCTGGCCCTGCAGCGGCCGCTCGTTGCTCTGGCCCAGGTTCTCCAGTCCCAGGTCCACGCGGCTGTCGATGAACGACGCGTTGCCCACCACGCTGAAGCGCTCCCAGAACGCCGATCGCACGATGCCCATCAGCGACTTGCGCACCTCCACCTCCACACCGGTGCTGCGGGCCATGCGCGCGTTGCCGTACGTGAAGGTCTTGATCCCGCCCGACCCGCCGCCCGGCACGAAGAGCGTCTCGATCGGGTCCTTGAAGTCCTTGTGGAAGACGGCCACGGACACCATTTCGGTGGGGCTCGGGTACAGCTCCCAGCGCAGGTCGAAGTTGTCGATCGTGGGTGTGCGCAGGCTGTCACTGCCCTTCTTCACCAGGTTGTAGTTGAAATCGTAGAAGCCGAAGGGCGCGAGCTCGCGGAACTCGGGACGGTTCACCGTGCGGCCGTACGACAGGCGGACCAGCTGCTTCGCGGTGATGTGGTAGGCGAAGTTGGCGCTGGGCAGCACGCTCAGCACGGGGTTGTCCACGATCACGGGCTCGCCGGTGAGCAGGGCGCTCTCCAGGCGTTGCTGGTTGTGCTCCACGCGCACTCCGGTGTTCAGCGTGAGCTTGTCCTTGATCAACGGCAGGTCGGCGCCCACGTACGCGGCGGTGAGCAGGTTGGCGGCCTCGTAGCTGTCGCTGGGGTTGCTCTGCTCGGCGATGCGGATGCCGGTGGTCTGGTTGATGTTGGCCGGGTGGAAGAGCTGGTCGATGGGCAGGTCGATCAGGCTTTCATCGAAGCCGAAGGCGCTGGCCCGCACATAGCCGATGTTGCGCGCACCGAAGGAGCGGGTGCGGTTCTCCACGTACAGGCCCGCGCGCAGCTTGGGCGCGAAGCCCTTCTCCGGGTCGAGCTGGTGCTCGAACGCGATGTTCCCGCTCTGGCCGTGCTCGCGCAGTTCGCTGAAGAAGCGGCCCAGGTAGTTGGGCGACAGGGGTACGCCCACGAAGATCGCACTGTGGCCCGTGAGGGTGTCCAGGTCACTGCGGTAGCGGCGGTAGTCGGGCTGGTCGCGGTAGCTCCAGCCGTAGCCGCCGGTCCAGGTGAGCTTGGTGCGGTCCGCGTGCCAGTGGTGGCGGCCGGTGAGCTGCCCGCTGTAGATGCCGCGGTACACCTGGTCGAAGCTGTGGTTGTCCGGCACGTAGTCGAAGTCGTGGTTCACCCCGGTACGGTGTACGTACTGCGTGGCGTTGAACACGGTGAACAGGTTCTTGAGCTCGATGATGTGGTCGTTGGTCAGCCGCACGGCGAAGTTGCTGATCAGCCCGGTGCGCACCCGCTGGTTGTACTGGCGGTCGTTGTAGTCGTACAGCGGGAAGCTGCGGTCGTTCTCGAAGTCGTAGATATTGTAGTCCGAGCGCTCCACATCGTAGATCTCCCGGGCGTTGCTGTAGCTCAGGGCGGTGATGTTGCCGGCCTCGCGCCCCCATAGGTTGAAGCGCGATGCGTTGGTGATGGAGACGCTGCGGTCCACCAGGGCGTTCACCTGCTCGGGCGTCCAGTTGTTGCGCAACGAGCGGCCCACGTCGTTGATGCGGCCGTCATCGGCCCCTTGGTCCACCCGCCGGATGTCGCCGGGGAAGCCGACCGGCAGGTCGTTGTACCCGTCGTTGAGGCCCAGCCCGTGCAGGAAGCCGCGCGGGGTCTGCCGGAAATCCTGGAAGCTGCTCCCTTCGCGGAAGGTGGTACCGATGCCGGCACTGAAGTACCGCTTGTCGGGGATGCTCTTGGTGTACACCTTCACCACGCCGCCGGCGAACTCACCGGGCAGTTCGGCGGCCGGGCTCTTGTAGATGAGCATGCGGTCGATGAGGCCGGCCGGGATGATGTCGAAGGCGAACGAGCGCACGTCGGGCTCCATGCTGGGGGCGCTCACATCGTGGAGCTGCACGTTGCTGTACCGCTCGTTGAGGCCGCGGATCATGACGTAGCTGTTGCCGATCATGGTCACCCCGGGCACCCGCCGGATGACCTCGCCGGCGTCGCTGTCCTGGCTCTTGGAGATGGTCTCGCTGCTGATGGCGTTCACCACCTGCATGCTCTGCCGGGTCTCCATCAGCACGGCGCCCTCGGTATCGGTGCGGCGGGTGGCCACCACTTCCACGGTGCGCATCTCCACGGCCTGCTTGCGCAGTTCGATGTGGGCCGTCACGGCGCCGCCGGCGGGCACGGCGATGGGGCGCTCCACGGGCTCATAGCCCACGAAGCTCACCTGCAGCACGTGGGTGCCGGCGTCGGCCTGGAAGGAATAGCTGCCGTCCATGCCCGTGGTGGCGCCCACGGTGGTGCCCTTGATGGCCACGTTCACGAAGGGCATGGGCTGCGCGGCACCGGCCTCGGGGGCGGTGATGGTGCCGTGTACGGTGCCTTTCTGCGCCACGGCCGCGGTGGTCAGCAGCAGGCCGAACAGGATCCCGGATGTACGTTTCATGGGGCGCGCCGGCCATGGGTGCCGTTACGCGCCGCAAAGGTCCCGGCGGCGGGTTGCCCCGGTCTTGGCCCACCGTTAAGGCTCCGTTACGCCGGGGGCCTTCCGTTTTTCCCTGATGTGAAGCCGGTCCTCCATGAACCACCATTGGGGCACGGGGTCCTTGCGGCGTTCCTGCCACATGCGCACCAGCAGGTCCTGCAACGTGGTGGTGGCCTCCTCCACGCTGTCCACCACGTGTACGAAGCGCAGCTCCTCGCGGCCGATGGTGCCCTGGGCGTACATCAGCTCCAGCTGCGCCAGGGTGGGGGCCCAGTATTCACGCCCGTAAAGGATGATGGGGAAGTTCTTCACCTTGCCGGTCTGGATCAGGGTCACCACTTCGAAGAACTCGTCCACCGTGCCGGCACCGCCGGGCATCACCACGAAGCACACGCTGTACTTCAGCAGCAGCACCTTGCGCACGAAGAAGTGGTCGAAGGTGAGGCTCACGTCCAGGTAGGGATTGGCGTACTGCTCCATGGGCAGCACGATGTTGCAGCCCACGCTGCGGGCGCCCACGTCGCGGGCACCGCGGTTGGCGGCCTCCATCACGCCGGGGCCGCCGCCGGTCATCACGGTGAAGCCCACGCGGCCCACGCGGCGGGCCAGGCGGCGGGCGGCCTCGTAGTAGGGATGGTCCTCGGCGAAGCGGGCGCTGCCGAAGAAGGTGACGCATGGCCCCACGAAATGCAGCTTGCGGAAGCCGTAGATGAACTGCTGCAGGATGTGCAGCACGGAGCGGAGTTCCCGCCAGCGCGACCGGGGGCCGCTGAGGAAGCTCAGGTCGATGTGGCTGCGATGTTCCTTGGCGCTCACGACAAGCCGTTGCGGGCCGCTCAGAACGGCAGGTCGTCCTCCTTGCCGGCGGGCGGCATGTCCTGGGCGGTGGGCGGCGGCGCGGCCGCGTGCGCCGAAGGCTGTGCGGCGGGCTGTTGGCCGGTGGCGCCGGCCGTGGCCTCGCCCTGGCGATCGATGCGGCTGCCCTTGAGGCTCAGGAAGTGCTTGGTGACCCCGTCGCGGCCGGTCCACTCGCGGCCGTTCACGTAGCAGCTCACGGTCACCTGGTCGCCCGCCTTGTAGGGATCGAGCAGGCCGCACTGGTCCTGGGTGAACTCCACGGGGATGTGCTGCGGGTACTGGCCGCCGGCCTCGGTGATGACCACTTCGCGCTTGCGGAACTTCTCGGAGATCTCCTGGGTGGGGCCCAGCACCTTGATGGTGCCGGTGATGTTGACTTGTGCCATGGTTCAGCGGGGGTTGTGCGCCAGCAGGGTCTTCCATGCCTCCTCCACGCGGTCCTGTTCCAGCAGCGCGTGGGCGTGCCGGTGCAGGGCCTCCTCCAAGGCGGCGGGGTCGTCCTGATGGGCGATGAATATATCGCTTAGTTCGGTGAGCTTGTGTTCGTTCACGCCGGTCTCGTCGGGCAGCTGCTCGGTGTTTCCCAGGCGGCCCAGGTCGTTGCCGGTGAGGAAGCGGCTGTGGCGCACCGCCGGCGGCAGGCCGTCCACCCCGATCCCCATGCGGCCGATGGGCTTGGCCACCTGGAAGAGGGCATCGCCGTGGGCGCGGCAGTACCAGTTGCCGCCCATGCGCGCCACCAGGTCGATCCGGCGCTGGTCGATGCGGCCGTCGGCGTCCAGCACCCCCTCGTCCACGTGCATCAGCAGCACTTCGCACAGCACCAGGTTGCCGCCGCCCGCCCGGTCGCTGGTCTCGATCACGTCCAGCACCCGGCACTCGATCTGGGCCGGGCTCTCCTTCACCCGGAAGGGGGCCACCCGCTCGCCGGGCACGGGGGTGAAGCCGGCCTTGGCGAACTCGTCCACCCCCGGCGGGTACTCGGTGCTGGCCAACGACATCTGCTGCACCATGGCGTAGGTCACCACGTTGATCACCACTTCGCCGGTGGCCTTCACGTTGTGGTAGGTGTCCTTCGTGGTGTTGTCGGTGCCGCGCCGGGCCGGGCTGAAGATGCACAGCGGCGGGTCCGCGCCGAAGACGTTGAAGAAGCTGAAGGGGCTGAGGTTGGGGCGGCCCTGGGCATCGACGGTGCTGGCGAAACAGATGGGCCGCGGGCCGATGGCGCCCAGCAGCATGCCGTGCAGTTTCGGGACCGGGGTGTCGTGGGGATCGATGCGCAACATCCGCTCAACCAAGGGGCGGCGAAGGTAACCAACCCGGCCGAGGACTACCTTTGCCGCCCTTTCCAACCGAACGGACGTGGCGGAACTGGTAGACGCGCCAGACTTAGGATCTGGTACCGCAAGGTGTGGGGGTTCGACTCCCCCCGTCCGTACCGCGCGAACGTCGGTGATCGGCGAAGGCACGTGGTGCGATCAATCCAGAAAAACGGTGGGCCGGCCGGATGCCGGCCCGAGAGCATGAACATCGAACGCGAAGACACCGGCACGCTCACCGCCCGGCTGAAGGTGAAGCTCACCCCCGAAGACTACGCCCCCGGCGTGGAGAAGGCGCTGAAGGACCAGCGCAAGAGCGCGTCCCTGCCCGGCTTCCGGCCCGGCCAGGTGCCCATGGCCATCATCCGCAAGCGCGTGGGCCAGGCCGTGCTGATCAACGAGGTGGAGCGCCTGGTGGACGAGCACCTGCGCCACTACCTCGAAGAGCACAAGTTGCGCGTGCTGGGCCAGCCCCTGCCCCA
>JAVFAQ010000038.1:0-14106 GCA_034002325.1 Flavobacteriales bacterium
GAAGAGGGCGAAGACCAAGGAGGTCAAGGCGCCCGCAAAACCCCTGGTCACCCACCGGGTGGCTCCCATGCGCCCCATGGCGGCGCCCGTCGTGAAAAGACAAACATCCACGTTGGAAAGCGCGGACAAGACGCGGTACAGCGACGATGAGCTCAAGGAGTTCAAGGAGCTGATCATGAAGAAGCTGGAAGAGGCCCGCAAGGACTACGACCTGCTGAAGCAGACCCTGGCGAACACCGACAACAACGGCACCGACGACACGAGCCCCTCGTTCAAGATGATCGAGGACGGCAGCGAGACGCTGAGCCGCGAGGAGACCGCCCAACTGGCCGGCCGGCAGGAAAAGTTCATCAAGCACCTGGAGGACGCCCTGCTGCGGATCCGCAACAAGACCTACGGGATCTGCCGCATCACCGGCCGCCTGATCAGCAAGGAACGCCTGCGCCTGGTGCCCCATGCCACCCTGAGCATCGAGGCCAAGCAGCAGATGGCCGGATAGCCCCCGGAAGCACCCCGCTTTGAAGCGCGCGCTGCTCGTCATCCTTGCGGTGTTGATCGCCGACCAGGCCCTCAAGGTCTGGGTGAAGCTCAATTTCCATTACGACGGGGCCGTTCCCCTGTTCGGCGATTGGGCCTACCTGCACTTCATCGAGAACCGGGGCATGGCCTTCGGCATGGAGTTCGGCGGGCGCTGGGGCAAGTTGCTGCTCTCGTTGCTGCGGATCGCCGCGGTGATCGGCATCGCCGTGGTGCTGCGCCGCATGGTGCGCCAGCGGGCCCCGGGCCTCCAGGTGCTGGGCGTGTCCTTGATCCTGGCCGGCGCCCTGGGCAACATCATCGACAGCACCTTCTACGGCCTGATCTTCAGCCAGAGCACCGTGTTCGAGAAGGCCGTGCTCTTCCCGCCCGGCGGCGGCTATGCCCCGCTGTTCCACGGGGCGGTGGTGGACATGTTCTACTTCCCCATCTGGGAGGGGCGCCTGCCGCAATGGCTGCCGTTGTGGGGCGGGCAGCACTTCACCTTCTTCCAGCCGGTGTTCAACATCGCCGATGCCGCCATCACCGTGGGCATCGGCCTGTTCGTGATCGCGCAGTGGGGCCGCCGCGAAGAGGCCGCCATACCGGCCCCGCCCGATGAAGCCCCGCCGCCGGCGCCCCCGGCCGCACCCTGATCACCCCGCCGCCATGGCCGGGCCGGGCAGCCCTTGGCGCACCAGCCGTTCCGCGATCTGCACCGCGTTGGTGGCCGCGCCCTTGCGCAGGTTGTCCGCCACGATCCACAGGTTCAGCGTGCGGGGCCGCGTCTCGTCGCGCCGCAGACGGCCCACGAACACCTCATCGCGGCCCTTCGCCAGCAGGGGCATGGGGTATTCGTCCTTCGTGGGGTCGTCGAGCAGGATGATGCCCGGTGCCCCGCGCAGCAGCTCGCGCACGGCCGCCAGGTCGAAGTCCCGCGCGAACTCCACGTTCACCGCCTCGCTGTGGCCGCCGGTCACCGGCACGCGCACGGCCGTGGCCGTCACGGCGATGGCCGGGTCCAGGATCTTTTGCGTCTCATGCACCAATTTCATCTCCTCCTTGGTGTAGCCGTTGGCCAGGAACACGTCGCAGTGCGGGATCACGTTGCGGTCGATGGGGTGGGGGTAGGCCTTCTCGCCCGCCACGCCCCGCCGCTCGTCGTCCATCTGGCGCGCGGCCTTCACGCCGGTGCCGGTCACGCTCTGGGAGGTGCTCACCACCACGCGTTCCGCGGTGAAGGCCCGGTGCAGCGGTGCCAGGGCCATCACCATCTGGATGGTGCTGCAATTGGGGTTGGCGATGATCCGGTCATCGGCCGTGAGCAGGTGGCCGTTGATCTCGGGAACGATCAGCTTCTTGCCGGCATCCATGCGCCATGCGCTGCTGTTGTCGATCACGGTGCATCCGGCCGCGGCGAAGCGCGGCGCCCATTCCAGCGAGACCGTGCCGCCCGCGCTGAACAGGGCCAGGTGCGGGCGCCGGGCCAGGGCCTCCTCCATGCCGACCACCGGGTGTTCCTTCCCCCGGAAGCGCACATGGCCGCCCACGCTCCGTGTACTGCCCACAGGCAACAGCTCGCCCACCGGGAAGCCGCGCTCCTCCAGCACCTGCAACATCACGCCGCCCACCATGCCGGTGGCGCCCACCACGGCGACCTTCATCCTGTTCGCGCCCGCATGGTTGCGGGCATGCGAAGGTAGACCGCCGTGCCGTGGGCGCACGCGACCCTCCGGGTCCGTTCCGGGTGCGTAGCTTTCGCGGTCACATGCGCCTTTGTCCATCCTTCCTGCTCTTGCTGCTCCCCTTCATGGCCACCGCCCAGCTGGTGGATGATTTCAGCGACGGCGACTTCACCGATGACCCGGCCTGGACCGGCGATGCCGCCCTGTTCACGGTGAACGCGGCCCAGCAGCTGCAGCTCAACGACGTGGCCGCCGGCCAGGCCCAGTTGCGCACCCCGCTGGTGCTGTCCACGCTGGACGATACGGAATGGCGGCTGTGGGCGCGGCAGAACTTCGCCCCCAGCGGAAGCAATTACGGCCGCGTGTACCTGGTGAGCGACCAGGCCGACCTCACCGGCCCGCTCAACGGCTACTTCCTGCAACTGGGCGAGGCCGGCAGCGCCGATGCCGTGGAACTCTTCCGCCAGAGCGGCACCACCACGGTGAGCGTGTGCCGCGCCACCGACGGCCAGATCGCCGGCAGCTTCGCGATCGGCTTGCGCGTGGTGCGCGACGCCGCCGGCCTGTGGCAGATCTACGTGGACCCCGCCGGCGGCAACAACTACGCCCTGCAGGCCACCGGAACCGATGCCCTGCACACCACCAGTGCCTGGTTCGGCCTGCGCTGCACCTACACCGCCAGCAACGCGGACCGCTTCCACTTCGACGACATATATGCCGGGCCCGTGATCGTGGACACGACACCGCCTGTCGTGGTGTCGGCCACCGCCATCAGCGCCACGCAGATCGATGTGCTCTTCAGCGAAGCGGTCGATCCCGCCACGGTGCAGAACACGGACAACTACGGCCTGCAACCCTTCCAAAGCATAAGCAACGCCGTGGTGGACGGGACCGATCCCGCGCTCGCCCACCTCACGCCCGCGTTCCCGCTCGCCAACGGTCAGACGTACATGCTCCAGGTGAGCGCGGTGCAGGACCTGGCGGGCAACGCCATGGGCACCAGCGGCCCGCACCCGATCGTGTTCGTGGTGCCCGATGTGCCGGCCTACGGCGATGTGGTGATCAACGAGTTCATGGCCGACCCCTCGCCCGTGGTGCAGCTGCCCGATGCCGAGTACGTGGAATTCTTCAACGCCACGGCCGACAAGCACTTCGACCTCGACGGTTGGCGCTTCACCACCAACAGCGCCCAGGCCATGCTCCCCGCCGTGGTGCTGGGCCCCGGCGAGCATTTGGTATGCGTGAACAACGGCCAGCTGGCCCAGTTCGAGGGCGTGCCCGGGGTGGTCGGCTGGTCGCTGAGCAACACCGCGCTGATCAACGCGGGCACCACCCTCACCCTGGAGGCGCCGGGCGAGGTGCCGATCGATGTGGTGGCATACGCCATCACCTGGTACGGCGACGATGCGAAGGACGACGGCGGCTGGTCCCTGGAACGGATCGACCCGTACGCCCCGTGCAGCGACGCCTCGAACTGGACGGCCAGCACCGACCCGAGCGGGGGCACCCCCGGCGTGCAGAACGCGGTGTTCGACGACACGCCCGACACCGCGCCCCCGGTGATGATGGCCGTGCAGGTGGCCTCGCCCATGGAGGTCATGCTCGTCTTCAGCGAAGGGCTGGACACGGGCACCGTGGCCGAGGCCGGCTACGCCTTCGACCCGCCGCTGGACGTGGCGGCCGTGGATCCCGTGCCGCCCGCGCACGACCGGGTGCGCATCACCCTGGGCACCGCGCTGCAGCCGGGCGTGGTGCATACCGTGCTGGTGGAGGGCCTGGCCGATTGCAGCGGCAACCCGATGGCACCGTCCGAGGCCGACTTCGCCCTGCCCGAGGCCATCGCCCCGATGGACATCGTGATCAACGAGGTGCTGTACGACCCCGTGGGCAGCGGCAGCGATTTCGTGGAACTCTTCAACCGCTCCCAGAAAGTGCTGAGCCTGGGCGGCCTGCAACTGGCCAATGAGAACAGCGCCGGCGAGATCGGCACCTACCGCACCATCACCGCCGACCCCGTGGTGCTCATGCCCGGCGCGTACATCCTGCTGGCCACCAGCACGGCCGACATCGCCGATCGCTATCCGCAGGGCCTCGTGGACCGCTTCCTGCTGATGAGCCTGCCGCCCTACAACAACGGTTCGGGCACCGTGGTGCTGGCCGCGGCCGACAGCACCGTGATCGACCTGCTGCGGTACGATGACGACATGCACTTCGGCCTGATCGCCAAGCCCGAGGGCACCAGCCTGGAGCGCGTGGACCCGCACCGCCCCACGCAGGACGCCACCAACTGGCACAGTGCCGCCCAGCACGCGGGCCGCGCCACCCCGGGCTTCATCAATTCGCAATACGCGCCCGCCCCCGCGCCGCAGGGCGAAATGACCATCGAGCCGGCCATCTTCAGCCCCGACAACGACGGCCACCAGGACCTGCTCACCGTGGCGTACCGCTTCCAGCAGCCCGGCTTCGTGGGCACCATGCGCGTGTTCGACATCGCCGGGCGCGAGGTGCGCCGCCTGCTGGACAATGAGCTGCTCGGTACCGGCGGCGCCGTGTCGTGGGACGGCCTGATGGACGACGGCGGCAAGGCGCGCATGGGACCCTACATCGTCCACTTCGAGGTGTTCGACCTGGCGGGCCACGTGGAGGCCTACCGCAAGACGGTGACCCTGGCGCACCGGCTCAACTGAGGCGGCCGCTCAGTCCAGCGCGCGGCAGGTGACGTAGTACCGCCACGCGATCAGGGCCTTCTTCGCCGGGGTGATGCGGTCCAGCCCACCGGCGCCCAACTTGGGCAGCAGCCGTTTGTTGAGGCGGGCGAGCACGCGGAAGAAGCGGCGGGACATGCGCAAAGGTGGTCAGGGATGCTCGTGGGGCGGCTCGCCGGGCCACTCCAGCTCGATGGTGGCGTGGCCGATGCCTTGGTGCATCAGGGCGTGGCGCGCCTCGGCCTTGATGCGCCGCACGGCATCCAGCTCGCCGGTGTCCACCACCAGGTGTACGCTGCCCACCACGTATCTGCCGTCCAGGCTCCAGGTGTGGAAGTCGCTCAGGCCGCGCACCCCGTCGATGGCCATCAGCGCGGTGCGCACGCCCTCGGCATCGATGCCCGGCGGGTGGGCCTGCATCAGGATGGCGGTGCCGTGGCGCAGGGTGCCGATGGCGTTCCAAAGGATGTACAGGCCGATGGCGATGCTCAGCAGCGGGTCGATCATGGCCCAGCCCGTGAAGTGGATGATGGCCCCGCCCACCAGCACGGCGGCCCAGCCCAGCACGTCCTCCAGCAGGTGCAGGTACACGCCGCGCTCGTTGAGGGTGCTGCCGCGGTGCAGGCGCCAGGCCGCATAGCCGTTCATGGCCATGCCGAACACCGCCAGCAGCATCATGCCCGGCGCGTGCGGCACCACCGGGTCGTTCAGGCGCGGGGCGGCCACGCCGATCATGAACAGGGCGCCGGCGATGAGCACCAGGCTCGCGAGCCAGCCGCCCAGCATGCTGTAGCGGGCGTAGCCGTAGGTGTACCGCTCGTCGCTGCCCCGGCGCGCCACGGTCTGCAGGTACCACGCCACGCCCAGCACCAAGGCATCGCCGGCATCATGCACCGCATCGGTGAGCACGGCGATGCTGTTGGTCCACCAGCCGCCGGCCACCTCCACCACCACGAAGGCCAGGTTCAGGAAGAAGGTCGTGCGCAGCGCGGCGACGGGCGCCATGCCGGGGCGCTGCTCCGCGTGGTGGTGCCCGTGGTGCCGCCCCATGCGGCGAAGGTAGCCGGGCGCACGATCGGATGCGTGCGTGCCGGGCTCAGCGCTCGCGCCACACGGTCTCGATCACCGTATGGCCCACGGCCTGCAGGGTCTCGCGGTCGATCACGTCCATGTTGTCGTCGTGGGTGTGCCAGTAGGGCCCGAAGGCCTGGGTGGAGGCGTCGTACTCGATGATGTCGATGGTGGGGATGCCCAGGTCGCGGTTGATGGGCACGTGGTCGTCGGTGCCCACGAAGTACTTGTTCTCGTTGCGGAAGAAGCGGCCGTGGCCCAGCTCGCCGGCCAGCTTCCACACCTTGTGCACCACGGCCGGCGCGTACTGCATGCTGATGGCCTCGCGCATGAAGGTGGCGTCGCGTGCCCCCACCATGTCCAGCAAAATGCCGAAACGCGCGGTGTAGCCGGGCACGGGCGGGTTCTTGGCGAAGTATTGCGCGCCCAGGGCCCAGGTGTCGATGCTGCCCTGGTCCAGGCCCATGGAGCCGGTGGGGGTGCCGTGGTCCTCCACGTCGGTGAGCAGGATGTCCACGCCGGGGCCGTGCTCCTTGGCGGCCAGGTGGCGGGCGATCTCCAGCAGCACGCCCACGCCGCTGCCGCCGTCGTTGGCGCCGTCGATGGGCTCGTGCTTGCGGTCGGTGTCGCGGTCGGCGAAGGGCCGCGTGTCATAGTGGGCCAGCAGCAGGATGCGCTCCTTGCGGTCCGGATGGAAGCGGGCGAAGATGTTGCGCATGGGCAGCTTCTGGCCGGTGTAGATGGTCACCTGGGCGGTCTGCTCGATCACCTCGGCGCCGTACCCCTGCAACATGGCCACCATCCGGTCGGCGCAGGCGCGGTGGGCGTCGGTGCCGGGCACGCGCGGGCCGAAGTCCACCTGCATCTGCACGAAGGCGTACGCGCTGTCGGCATTGAACACCGGCGCGGGCGGCAGCGGGGGCAGGGCGGGGCGCGCCGGTGTGGCGGGCCGATCACCGCCGCCACAAGCGGCCAACAGCATCATGCCGGCCAGCATGGCACATGCCCGGGTGTTTCGGATACGGATCATGCGCGGCTCCATTTCGTTCCTTCCTTGCCGTCGGTGAGCACGATCCCCAATGCGGCCAGCCGGTCGCGGATGGCATCGCCGGCGGCGTAGTCCTTGCGCGCCTTCGCCTCGGCCCGCATGCGGATGAATTCCTGCACCAGCCCGTCCAGCGCGCGGTCGTCCTGCGCTGCGGCCTCTTCCTTCCGCAGGCCCAGCACCTCGTGCACCATGGTGGCGAAGAGCCCTTGCAGGCGGGCGAGGTCCTCGGCGGTGAGCGCCATGCGGCCATCGTGCACGTTGTTGATGATGCGCACGCCCTCGAAGAGCTCGGCGATCATCACCGGGGCGTTGAGGTCGTCGTTCATGGCATCGTAGCAGCGCTGCTCCAGGGCGGGGATGTCCGCATCGCTGCGATCGCCGGCCCGGAGCCCGTGCAGGGTGTCCACCGCCGCCATCAACCGCTCCAGGCCCTTCTCGCTGGCCTGCATGGCGGCATTGCTGAAGTCGAGCGTGCTGGCATAGTGGCACTGCAGCATGAAGAAGCGCACCGTCATGGCGCCGTAGCCCTTGTCCAGCAGCTTGTGGTTCCCGGTGAGCAGCTCCTCGGGCGTGAAGCCGTTGCCCTCGCTCTTGGCCATCTTGCGGCCGTTCACGGTGAGCATGTTGCCGTGCATCCAGTAGCGCACGGGGGCCTGGCCGTCGGCCGCCACGCTCTGGGCGATCTCGCACTCGTGGTGGGGGAACTTCAGGTCCATGCCCCCGCCGTGTATGTCGAAGGTGAGGCCCAGGTACTTGGTGCTCATGGCGCTGCACTCCAGGTGCCAGCCGGGGAAGCCCTCGCCCCAGGGGCTGGGCCACTTCATCAGGTGCTGGGGCTCGGCGCGCTTCCACAGGGCGAAGTCCAGCGGGCTGCGCTTCTCGTCCATGCCCTCGGTGTCGCGGGTGTTGCTCAACAGCTCGTCGATCTTGCGCCCGCTGAGCTCGCCGTAGCTGTACGTGGCGGCGAACTTCGGCACGTCGAAATAGACGCTGCCGTTCGCCACGTAGGCGTATCCGCGGTCCAGGATGCGCTGCACCATGGCGATCTGCTCGATCAGGTGGCCGGTGGCGGTGGGCTCGATGCTGGGCGGCAGGATGTTGAACAGCCGCATCACGTCGTGGAAGCCGTTGGTGTACTTCTGCACGATCTCCATGGGTTCCAGCCGCTCCAGCCGGGCGCGCTTGGCGATCTTGTCCTCGCCGTGGTCCACGTCGTCCACCAGGTGGCCCACATCGGTGATGTTGCGCACGTAGCGCACCTTGTGGCCGGTGTGCGTGAGCCAGCGGTAGAGCGTGTCGAAGGTGAGGAAGCTGCGCACGTTGCCCAGGTGTACGTCGCTGTACACGGTGGGGCCGCACACGTACAGGCCCACGTGCGGCGGGGCCAGCGGCACGAACTCCTCCTTGCGGCGGGTGAGCGTGTTGGTGAGGTGGAAGGGACCGGTGCGCAATGCGGCCATGGTGGTGCGGGGTGAGCGCGCGAAGGTAGGGGAGCGGGCCGGGCGGCGCCCGCCGGCGCGGAAGCAGGGGATCGGTGCGGCCCCTATATTTGCCGCGTTAGCGCACACCCCATGCAAGACATCGTATTCGCCATCGGCAAGTTCCTCGAAGCCACCCTGTCCATCCTCCCGGCCATGGGCTGGCTGCCTGCGGTGGTCTTCACCGGGGTGGGCTTCTTCGGCCTGGTCTACTGGCTCGTGTTGCAGGCGCGGTACGATCGCGAGGCCCGCGAGAAGAACACGCTGGCCTGAGCCGGCGCCTCCGGCCACCCCTCAGTTGATCGTGGCGGACCTGCCCGCCGACGCCCCGGCCTGCCGCGCGGGCGGGCGCAGCAGGTCATGGCCGATGTCCGTGCGCAGCGTCTTGCCCTCGAACGCGATCAATGCCGCGCTGCGGTAAGCGTTCGCGATGGCATGCTCCAGGTCCTTGCCGAAGGCGGTCACGCTCAATACCCGGCCCCCGTCGGTCACCGGTAGGCCGTTCTCCAGGGCGGTGCCGGCGTGGAACACCAGGGCCTCGCGCACCAGCTCCGTACCGACCACGGGGTGCCCCTTGGTGATCGGCCCCGGGTAGCCTTCGGAGGCCAGCACCACGCACACGGCGGTGCGCTCGTCCACGTCCACATGGCATTCGCTCAGGGTGCCGGTGGCGATCCCCTCGAACAGGTCCAGCAGGTCGCTGCGCAGCAACGGCAGCACGGCCTGCGCCTCGGGGTCGCCCAGGCGCACGTTGTACTCGATCACGTACGGCTCCCCGTTCACGTTCATCAGGCCCATGAAGATGAACCCGCTGTACGGGATGCCATCGGCCTTGAGGCCCCGCACCGTGGGGGCGGCCACCCGGTCATGCACCTTTTGCAGGAAGTCCTTGTCGGCGAAGGGCACCGGCGATACGGCCCCCATGCCACCGGTGTTGGGGCCGGTGTCCCCGTCGCCGATGCGCTTGTAGTCCTTGGCGCAGGGCAGCATCTTGAAGCTCTCGCCATCGGTGATCAGGAAGGCGCTGAGCTCGATGCCCCGCAGGAACTGCTCGATCACCACGCGCTCGCCGGCGGCACCGAAGCGGGTTCCGCTGAGCATGTCCCGCACGGCGTCCTCGGCCTCGTGGCGGTGTTCGGTGATCACCACGCCCTTGCCGGCGGCCAGCCCGTCGGCCTTGATCACGTACGGCCCCGGCATCTGCCCGATGTGCGCGATGGCATCGTCCAGCTCGGCCTTGCTGAAGGTGCGGTGGGCCGCCGTGGGGATGTTGTGGCGGAACATGAACCGCTTGGCGAAGTCCTTGCTGCCCTCGAGCTGGGCGGCTTCCTGGCGCGGGCCGATCACGGTGACCCCGGAGAGCCGGGGGTCGGCCGCGATGCGGTCGTGCAGGCCGTCCACCAACGGGGCCTCGGGCCCCACCACCACGATGCGGACCTTCTTCTCCAACAGGAAGTCGCGCAGCCGGGCGTGGTCCCGCAGGTCCAGCTCCACGCTGCGGCCATGGGGCACGGTGCCCGGGTTGCCGGGACTGACGTACAGCGCGTCGAGCAGGGAGCTCTTGGCGATCTTCCACGCCATGGCATGCTCACGCCCGCCGCCGCCGATCAACAGAACATTCATGGTGGATGCCTTTGCTGCAAAGGAAAGCCCCCGGCCACGGGACCCGAAATGTTGTTATCAACAGAAGCTGCCGAGGGGGCGGGAAACGAAGCGCCGGTGCGGCCGCATGGTCGCACCGGCGCTTCGTTCATCGTACGGGTTCAGTGCTTGTGCGGCATGCGCTTGATGCTGCAGCCGATGTTGCGGGTGGTGGGCGTGGCGACCGCCTCGCCGTTGGCCACGCTGGCGATGGCGTCCCGCAGCCAATGCGCCTTCACCTCGGTCGGGTCCGCCACGTTGTCGTCGATCGCCCCCTTGTACGCCAGCTTCAGGTCCTTGCCGAAGAGGAACACGTGCGGGGTGGTGCGGGCACCGAAGGCGTCGGCCACCACATGGTCGGTGTCCAGCAGGTAATGGCCCGCGAAGTTCTTCGCCTTGTAGCGCGCCTGCATGTCGGCATAGCCGTCGCCCGAGCCGCGCTTGGCCTCATTGCTGTTGATGAAGGCCACGCCGAAGCCGTTCGCCCGGGCGTGCGCCGCCACTTCGGGGTAGCGGCCCTCCCAGCCCACGCTGTTCTCGGTGCCGATCACGAAGGGGCAGGTGTGGCAGGAGAAGATCACCAGCAGGCCGTTGGGGCCCATCAGGTCCTTCAGGTTGGTCTCCTTGCCGGAAACATCCTTCATCGGGTGGCCGGCGGCGGGCAGGAAGGTGCCGATCGCCAGGTCGGGGAGCGGGTCGTGCGCGGTGGTGGCGAACAGCGTGGCGGCGATCAGGCCGCAGGTCTTGAGGATCATGGGGGTGGATGCGGTTTGTTGGAACGAAGGTAACGTGAAGGGACGTCCGCCCCGCAAGTTCGATGCCGGACCGGACGGCCCATGGCGGGGTTGGCCGATATGACGCATCTTCGCTCCATGCGGTGGCCCGTGCGCAGCCTTTTGCCGCTCTGGTACGTGGCGTTGGCCGTGGCCGGTGCGCTGGCCCTGCCCGCGTCCTTGCCCGTGGGCAGCGTGCCGCTGTACCAGGTGCTGGCCCATGCCCCGGCGCACCCCGCCCTGTTCCTGGACCATTGGGCCGGCCCGTTGTTCGTCGCCTTCACCGCGCCGTGGGCGGCGATCGGGCCACGCGGCATGCAATGGGCCGCGGTGCTGTGCTTCCTGGGCACGGCCTGGTGCGCGGGCCGGGTGCTGCGCCGCACCGAGCTGCCCGGTGCGTGGCTGTTCCCCGTATTGCTGCTGGCGGCGCCCGCCTATCGCGACGCCCTGGCGGCCGGCACCAATGAGCCGCTCTTCGGCCTGGTGACCATGGCGTCGGTCGCGGCGCTGCATGCCCGGCGCACCGTCCTGGCCGCCGCGCTGGCGTCATTGCTCCCGCTGGTGCGGCCGGAGTGGGCGGCCGTGCTGCCGTGCATCGCGTTGTGGCTGGCCGGCATGCGCCGCTGGCGGGCCCTGCCGTGGCTGGCCTTGGGCACCGTGCTGTACATGCCCTGGGGCGGCGCGCCGTGGCAGTGGCGGCCGGCCCCGTGGGCACGCATCGACCACCGCACGCCGCTGATGGGACACTTCGGCCAGGCGGGCACCGAGCTCGGCACCACTGCGGTGGTCCTGTTGACCATCGCGGTGCTGGCCGCCGCCGCGCTGTGGTGGGTGCGCACCGGCGAACGCCCGGCCCTGCGCCGCGCCTTGTTCGCCGTGGCCGCGCCCGGGTGCATGATCGTGCTGCTGCATGCGCTGCTGGGCTGGGGCGGGCGCCAGGTCGTTTCCGCCGGCACGCATGCCTGGGCCGTGGCCTGGCCGCTGGGGGCGCTGTTCATCGCCCAGGTGCTCATCGGGGCCCTGCGGGAAGGGACCCGTCGCCCGGCCGTGCCATGGGCCGGGGCGGTCCTGTCGGCCTTGGCCGTGATCGTGCCCGCAGGTCACTTCGTGCGGGATGCACAGGCCGGCCCCGAGCGCCCCGGCC
The DNA here is from genome assembly GCA_034002325.1 of Flavobacteriales bacterium. Classification (GTDB taxonomy): domain Bacteria; phylum Bacteroidota; class Bacteroidia; order Flavobacteriales_F; family PHOS-HE28; genus PHOS-HE28. The sequence continues at coordinate 12,062 of JAVFAQ010000038.1, forward strand.
TGCACCAATGGCTGTTCGAGCGCATTTCCACCGGAGGGGTCGTGGGCCTGAACGACCCGGTGCCGGCCCACCGCTTCGGGCTCGATCCCTGGGCGGCGTGGGCGGCCCTGCGCGCGGGCGAGGCGTGGCGGCTTCGGCCGGAGGAACGGCTGCTCTGGACCGATGCCCGCACCGGGCCGGAGCATCTGCGCGTGCCGGTCGAGGACCTGCTGCGCGATGAGCGGTTGCGGCTCACGGGGCTGGAGCATTTCGCGCCCGATGTGTACGACAGCCTTCCGCCGCTGGCCCTGTGGACCTTCACCCGGGGCCCCGAGACGCGCCGGCGCGACACGGTGACGGTCTTCCGTGGCGGGGCGCACCCGGACATCCCGCACCGGCTGGACCTGGACCCCGCCGTGCGGCAGCATGGGGGGCGCCCGTGCTTCCAGGGCACGGAGTTCCCCATGGAGTTCGCCGAGCTGCCGATCAATGATCCGCGGTACCACGCCACCGAGGTGATCGTGCGCGGCACCGCCGCCGCCGGCGATGCGCGCCTGGAGCTGGTGATCGCCGAGGAGGGGCCCGACGGCCACGTGGGCTATTGGCCCCGCGCGTTGTGGAGCGGCCCCTTCGCCTGGCGGATGCACCTGCCGGCCCGCGGCCCCGGGGTGCGCACCAAGCTCTACGTGTGGGACCGGGCGGGCGCGCCGTTCTGCATCACCGGCCTGGAGGTGCTGCTGGTGCGCACCTATCGCGGGGAGTGACCGGTGCCGGGGATCGCCGCCACCAGGGCCTGGGTGTACGGCGCCTGCGGATGGAAGTACACCTGATGGGCCGGCCCGGTCTCCACCACGCGGCCCCGCTCCAGCACCAGCACGCGGTCGCAGAAGTACTGCACCACGTTGAGGTCGTGGCTGATGAAGATGTACGTGAGCCCGTGCTCGGCCTTGAGCTCGTTGAGCAGGTTCAGCACCTGGGCCTGCACGCTCACGTCCAGCGCCGCCACGCTCTCGTCGCACACCACCAGGCGGGGCCGCAGGGCGATGGCCCGGGCGATGACGATGCGCTGGCGCTGGCCGCCGCTGAACTGGTGCGGGAAGCGGTCGTAGTGTGCGCTCTCCAGGCCCACCCGCTCCAGCAGGGCCTGCACGGCATGACGACGATCCCTGTCGTGGTGCCCGATCCCATGCACGCGCATGGCCTCGATGATCGCCGGCCCCACGGCCATGCGGGGGTTGAGCGCGGCGTACGGGTCCTGGAAGACGATCTGCACCTCGCGCCGCAGGGCGCGCATTGCCCCGGCGGGCAGCGCGGTGATGTCCGTGCCCTTGTAGGACACGCGGCCGGCGGTGGGTTCCAGCAGACGCAGCACGGTGCGCCCCAACGTGGTCTTGCCGCTGCCGCTGCCGCCCACCACGCCGAGGGTCTCGCCGGGGTACACGCACAGGTCGATGTCGTGCAGCACCGGCACGTCGGGGGTGGCCCGCCGGAAGGGTGCGGCGCGGCCCGGGTAGGTCTTGCCCAGGCCGGTGACGCGCAACAGGGGCTCCTGCCGGGCGAGGGCCTCGGCCGCGGCCATGCGCTCCGCGGGGGCGGTGTGGCGCCGGCGGTGGGGGGCGAGGGCGTCGGGGTCGCGCATCACCTCGTCCACCGTGGGCAACCGCTCGGGATGCACGGCGGGGTCGGGGCGGCAGGCGATGAGCCCTTGCGTGTAGGGGTGTGCGGGCCGTGCGAAGAGGCGGTGCGTGGGGGCCTCCTCCACCACCCGGCCGCGGTGCATCACCAGCACGCGGTCGGCCACCTCGCGCACCACCCCCAGGTCATGGGTGATGAAGAGCATGGCCATGCGGCGGCGGCGGCGCAGCTCCTTGAGCAGGTCGAGGATCTCGCGCTGCACCAGCACGTCGAGCGCGGTGGTGGGCTCGTCGCAGATCAGCAGGCGGGGCGCACAGCTCAGCGCCATGGCGATCATCACGCGTTGCTTCTGGCCGCCGCTGAGCTGGTGGGGGTGGCGGCCGAAGATGCGGGCGGGGTCGGGCAGGCGCACCTCGTCGAAGAGACCCTCC
>JAVFAQ010000039.1:0-14062 GCA_034002325.1 Flavobacteriales bacterium
CGGGCGGCACATCGCCGATCGCCAGCTCGAAGGTGCGCGCCCCGGCCGCCGGTCGCAGGTCCCGGCCCATCACGCGCCGGCCCTCCATGTCGAACAGGCGGGCCACGATATGTTCATCGGTACACAGGTCCAGCTCCAGCCGCAGCACATCGGCGGCCGGGTTGGGGAACAGCCGGGCCACGCAGGGGAAGCCATGCCCGTGGCCGCCGAGGCCCGCCGTGCCCATGGCATGCGTGTCCATGCCCGCGTTCATGGGCTGGGCCAGCATGGCCAGCGCCGCCAGGGTGGCCTTGGTGTTGTCGGTGAGGAAACCGATGTGCAGGCTGTCGACCGCGTCCAACGGGGTGTGGTAGTTGGGGTTGCGGAACTCGCTGCCGTCGGTGAGCATCAGCGCCTGCATGCCCGCGTCCCAGAACCGGGCGTGGTCGCTGCGGCGCAGGTCGGGCGCGATCTGGCCGTTGCCCGGCACCGCCAGGGGGATGGTCCGCAGCCCGGGCACGTGCGCCGCGCAGGCCGCCAGGTAGGCGTCGATCAACGGCTGGGAGGCCGTGTTGCCCACCACGGTGAGGAAGTTGCCGCGGAATGAATCGGCCTCCAAGGCGGCCAACGCCTCGGGGAAGAGGACCTCGAAGCCGGCCGGCAGCTCCTGGCTGTACGGTGTGTCGCTGTAATAGCCGATCATCTCCAGGTTGAGCACCCCGCCCACGGTCTCCCAGGCGGGGATGCCGCTTTGCACATAATGGCCGGACCCCACCAGCCCCTGCTCCTCGAACGCGAAGCCGATGTAGCGGATGCTGTGCTTGAACCGGTACGGGGCGAGGATGTGCGCGATCTCCAGGGTGGCCGCCACGCCGCTGGCATTGTCGTCCGCCCCGGGCGAGTTGGCCACGCCGTCGTAGTGCGCGTCCACCACCCATGTGTGCTGGTCGTCCACCAGCCCGGGCCGGCGGCCGATCACGTTGGGCACCGTGCCCCCGCCGTAGGTCACGTCCTGCAAGGCCACTTCGAGACCTGCCGCGGTGAAGGCGTTCACGAGCGTATCGCGCGTGGCGGCGAGGGCGGCCGGGTGCGCCAGGTGGTGGCGCGGCACGGCCAGGTCCTCCAGGCGCTGCGCGAGGCGGTCCGCGTCCACCTGGTCCACCATGGCCTGGATGTCCGGGGCATGGCCGTCATCGGCCACCACCATCACGATCGCCTCCATGATGTTCGGCACCTCGTCCACGTTCCAGCTGATGGTGCGGCCGGTGCCGGGCATGATCCCCGCCCCCACGTCGCCCGTCGCTCCTGCGGTGCTCACCGCGTAGACCGTTCCGCCGTCCATGGAGGCGCGCAGGCTCACCGTGCAGGCATCGCCCTCGGCATCGGCCAGGTCGTAGGTGATGGTCACGGTGGCGGCGCCCTGGTCCACCGTGGCCTGGGTGATGGAAACGGTGGGCGGGAGGTTCTGGGCGCCTGCCTGTCCGGTAGGCAGGGCGGCGGAAAGGGGCAGGGCAAGGACGATCGCGGGCGGGCGGATGCGCATGCGGGCAGGTGTTGGGCAGGCCAAGGTAACGGCCTCGCCCCAAGGCGCTTGGTGGCCTGCGGCCGGCCGCGTGGGCGGTACACGGGCCGGGACCGCCGCCAGCGGCCGCTCAACGGCGCCCGGCGGCCTGTTCCTTGAAGCGGGCGATGGCCGTGCGGGTGAAGTCGCTCAGCACCAGCCGCCCGCTGATCGCCGCGCGTTCGGCCAGCAGCGTGTCCCAATCGTCGGTGCCGCGCCACGTCACGCGCTTCAATTCGGCCATGGCCTCGGGGCTGTGGCCGGCCAGCTCGCGGGCCAGGTCGTCCACGGCCGCATCGAGGGCCGCCGTGTCGGGGTACAACGCGGCGAACAGGCCGTGGGCCAGGCACCACCGGGCATCGCGGCGCTGGGCCGGGGTGGCGCTCATCAATCCGAAGATGCCCGTGCCCGTCTTGCGTTCCACGGCCGGCCCCACCACGAAGGGCCCGATGCCGATGGCCAGCTCGCTCAGGCGGGCGCTGGCCTGCTCGTGCGCGTAGGCGATGTCCACCGCGGCGGCCAGGCCCACCCCGCCCCCGACGCAATGCCCGTGGATGCGACCGATCACGAACACGGGCGCCTTGCGGACGGCATTGATCACGTGGGCGAAGCCGCTGAAGAACGCCAGCCCCTGCTCCGCGGTGCCGATGGCGGCCAGCTCATCGAAACTGGCGCCCGCGCAGAAGACCTTCCCGCCCTCGCTGCGCAGCACGATCACGCGCACGGCCGGGTCGTTGCCCGCTTGGGCGATCGCCCGGGCCAGGTCCCGCAGGACATGCCCCGGCAGGCTGTTGCTCTTGGGGTGGAAGAAGCCCACCGTGGCGATGCCCCCTTCCACGGTGGTGGTCACGCGGCCGTCGTTCTGTGCCATGGCTAGTGGGCGGTGCCGTAGTGCGGGGTGAAGCCCACGTTGGCCCAGAAGAAGCTCCACACGTCGGCCTGCTCGTCGATGATCATGCTGGTGGGCTTGCCCGCGCCGTGCCCGGCGTTCACGTCGATGCGGATCAGCACGGGGTCCGGGCCGCTGTGGTGCTGTTGCAGGGTGCTGATGAACTTGAAGCTGTGGGCCGGCACCACGCGGTCGTCATGGTCGGCGGTCATCACCATGGTGGCGGGGTAGTCGGTGTCGGGCTTGATGTTGTGCAGCGGCGAGTAGGCCCGCAGGTAGGCGAACTCCTCGGGGCTGTTGTCCGCATTGCCGTACTCGGGCGTCCATCCGAAGCCGGCGGTGAACTTCTGGAAGCGGAGCATGTCCAGCACGCCCACGATGGGGAAGGCCACTTGGAAGAGCTCGGGTCGCTGGGTCATCACGGCGCCCACGAGCAGGCCGCCGTTGCTGCCGCCCATGATGCCGAGCTTCTCGCGGCTGGTGTACTTCTGGTCGATCAGGTGCTCGGCGGCGGCGATGAAGTCGTCGAACACGTTCTGCTTCTTCTCCAGCATGCCGGCCTTGTGCCACTCCTCGCCGTATTCGCCCCCGCCGCGCAGGTTGGCCAGCGCGTAGATGCCGCCCTGCTCCAACAGCAGCATGCGGCTCACGCTGAACGAGGGGGAGAGGCTGATGTTGAACCCGCCGTAGGCGTAGAGCATGGTGGGGTTGGTGCCGTCCTTCTCGATGCCCTTGCGATGCACGATGAACATGGGCACGCGGGTCCCGTCCTTGCTGGTGTAGAACACCTGTTCGGTGGTGTACTCCTCGGGGTCGAACTTCAGCTCCGGGCGGAAGAAGATCTCGCTCGTGCCGGTGGGGATGTCGTACTTGTAGATGGTGCCGGGGTCGGTGAAGTTGGTGAAGCTGTAGAAGGTGTAGGTGTCCGTGCGTTTGCCGCCGAAGCCGCCCGCCGACCCCGGGCCGGGCAGTTCGATCTCGCGCTCGTTGGTGCCGTCGGGTTCGTAGCGGTACACGCGCGTGGTCACGTCCTTGAGGTATTCGGCGAAGAGCTGCCCGCCCACCAGGCCGGCGCTTTCCAACAGGTGGTCCTTGTGCGGGAGGATGTCCGTCCAGTGCTCCTTGCCGGGCTTCGCGGGGTCCACGGCCACCAAGCGGTAGTTGGGCGCGTCCACGTCGGTGTGTACCAGCAGGCGGTCGCGCAGGTGGTCATAGTCCACGATGCTGGTCTTCTGCGCGAAGCCCAGCTGCAGCGGCGTCCACGTGGTGCCCATGGTGGGCAGGCCGCCCTTGCGCAGGTCGTGGTAGTACTGCTCGAAGCCGTCGGTGCCGGTGCTGATGCTGAGCGACGCGAACTCCTCGCCCTCGGTCACGCCCACGCCCACGTAGCGGTCGGGGTTCTGCTCGTCCTTCCAGATCAGGATGTCGGCGCTCTGCGGGGTGCCCACCCGGTGGTAGTACACCATCTGGCCCAGGCTGGCCACGCTGAGCTTGCTGCCCTGGGTCACGGCGGGGAACCGGCTGTAGAAGAAGCCGTCCTTGTACCAGCTGGCACCGCTGAACTTCACCCACTCGAGCTTGTCGTCCAGCTTGGTCATGGTGCTCAGGTCCCAGATCTCGAATTCCTGCCAGTCGCTGCCGGCTTTCTGCACGTTCACCACTACGTAGCGGTCGTCCGTGCTGGCCCCGCCCAGGCTGATGCTGGTGGTGCCGGCGGGATCGACCTCGTTGGGGTCGATGAACACGCGGTCCTCGCCATCGGGGCCGTTGCGCACGTAGATCACGGCTTGGTTCTGCAGGCCGCTGTTGCGGTACTGGAACACCAGGTCGCCCACGCGGCGGGGTGCGCTCACCTTGGGGTAGTTGTAGAGTTCCTCGTACCGCTCGGCGATGTCGCCGCGGAAGGGGATGGCGTCCAGGTAGGCGCGGGTCACCATGTTCTGCCGGGCCACCCAGTCGGCGGTCTCGGCGCTGGTGTCGTTCTCCAGCCAGCGGTAGGGATCGGGCACCCAGGTGCCGTGCAGGGTGTCGCCGGCGGTGGTGTCCGGGCGGGTGTCGGGGTATTCCATGGCGGAGGGGCGGGGCGTGTCGGGGTTTCCGCAGGCGGCCAGCAGGGCGATGGCGGTGAGGATGGGGATGGTGCGCATGGGTCGGTGCTTCGTGGGGCCGAATGTAGCCAGCCCCGGCCGGGCGTGCGGCGGGGCTTGGTCGTGGGCGTGACGGATGGTGGGGAGCGTGCTCAGGCGCGGCGCTTCGACAGCCGTGCATCGGAGCGCACGCGGTACACCGTGCCGGGGCCGTCCTCCAGATGCACGGTGCTGTCCAATTGCCCGGCCAGGGTCTGCACCAGTTCCATGCCCAGGCTGCGGGGGGTCTGCCAGATCGAGCGGTCCTTCAGGCCCACCCCGTCGTCGCCGATGCGCAGCTCGATGCCGCCGTGCTCGTCGCTGTGCAGATGCACCATGATGGTCCCCCGCTCACGGTCGGTGAAGGCGTGCTTGAGGGAGTTGGAGATCACCTCGTTGATCAGCAGGCCCATGGGCACCAGGCCGTCCACCCCCATGGTGGGCACCTGGATGCGGATGTCGAGCTCCAGATGCACCTTCACCGTGTACACGTGGCACAGGTCGCGCACCAGCTGGTCCAGGTAGTGGCCCACGTCGATGTTCGCCAGGTCCTTGCTCAGGTAGCTGTGCTCATGCACCAGGGCCATGGCGCTCACCCGGTTCACGCACTCGTTGAAGAGCTCGATGGTGCGCGGGTCGTCCACCTGGTCCATCTGGAACCGGATCAGGCTCTTGACGATCTGCAGGTTGTTCTTCACCCGGTGATGGATCTCTTTGATCATCACCTCCTTCTCCTCTTTGCTCAACATGGTCTCGCGTAGTTCCTGGTGGCTTCGTTCAAGGGCGTGCCGGGCCTGTTCCAATTGATGGGCGCGCCGGTGGCTCTGGCGCAGCAGTCGGTTGCTCAGGTCGCTGAGCCAGGCCAGCACCACGGCCAGCAGGCAGGCGGTGATCAGCAGGAAGCGGGCGTGCCCCCACAGGCCGTTGAGCTCGGCCGTGTGCTGCTTCAGCCCCTTTTCGTGGACCTGGCGCGAGGCGGCCTCCACCGTGTTGCGCGCGCGGTCCAGCATCAGTTGGAAGATGACCTCGCCGGGCTGCAGGCGGTGGTCGCCGGCGGGCATGGCCATCTGCTCGCGGTGCAGGGAATCCAATCGGGCCAGCAGGGGGGCGAAGCGTTCGGGCAGGCCGTCCAGCCCCGCGGAACGGTCCGGCGCGTCGGCGATGGCGGCGATGCGGTCGCGGGTCTTGTCGAGTTCCTGCGGCCAACGGTAGAGCCGGGAGATCACGTCCACCCGATGCACCAGGCCCAGTTGGCGGAGGTCCTCGGCCACCGTGCCCAGGTCATCGATGGCCCGGAACTCCTGGGCGATGCGCCCCTGCACCTGCCTTGCGCTGTGGACAAGGTGAAGGCCGTAGGCCACGAAGGCGATCGCGAGGACGGATGCCAGGGCGGGCCACCGGCGCCAGGCTGGTCGGTCATGGATGGAACGCACGGGACCCTTCAACGGCGGGGTGCCGCACGGGTTACGCACCTATTCGGCCCCGCCGGCCCGCATGCGCGCCTCGAACTGTTGGAGCAACGTGGTGATGCGGTCCGTGGCGGCCGTGCGCACCTCTTCGTGCAGGCGTGCCGCATTGCCCCGGCTCATGCCGCGCACCCGTTGCACGGGCCCTTCGCCGCGCACCACCAGCCCCACGTCGCTGCCCCCGCGCAGGGCGCTGCGGTTGCCGGTATGCACCAGCTCGCTCACCTGCACGCGGCATTCACCGGCCTTCACCTGCACCGTCACCCGGTACCGCACGGTGCCCATGGTCTCCTCGCGCATGGTGAGCATGGCCGAGCGGAAGTTGACGCGTGCCGTGCCCTCGATCACCCCGGCGCCGCGCTCCGCCCGGAGCAACGCCGCGCCCGGCTCCTGGCCGAAGGTCCACGTCCACGCCTCCTGCGCCCGGTCGAACATCTTCACCGCGTTCAACGGCAGGTGCACGGCGCGCCCGATCGTCAGGCCCACCTGCGCCTCGTGCCCTGCGGGCTGGGCCCGCGCCGCCACGGCCAAAGCCAGGCCGGCGACCACGGTCAGCGCTCTAACCATGGCCGCAAGTTAGCCGCGCGCGCCCCTTGGCCGATCTTACCTTTGCGCCCATACCAATTATCCGAGCATGAGCGAGACAAGGACCGCAGGGCGTGCCCTGAAGGTGGGGGTGTTCTACGACGGCAGCTATTTCACCCATGTGAGCAACTACTACAACTATGTGCATGCCCACCACCGGCGCATCCACATCGGCGGGTTGCACGACTTCGTGAAGCATGTGCTGGCCGAGAAGGAGGGCACCGCGCCCAACCTGTGCCACATCATCGACGCCCACTTCTTCCGCGGCCGCTTCACCGCGCGCGAGGCCAACGAGAAGCCCAACCAACTGTACTACGACCGCATCTTCGACGATGTGCTCATGTACAACGGGGTGCAGAGCCATTACCTGCCGGTGAAGGACCTGATGGGCCGCAAAAGGGAGAAGGGGGTGGACGTGCTGATGGCCCTGGAGACCTACGAGCTGTGCATGCACAAGCGGTACGACGTGGTGGTGCTGGTGGCTTCCGACGGGGACCATGTGCCGCTGGTGCGCAAGCTCCATGCCCTGGGCTGCAAGACCATGCTGCTGGGGTGGGATTTCGAGTTCACCGACCAGGAGAGCGGCGAGACGCAGACCACCCGCACCAGCACCGACCTGTGGAACGAGGTGAGCTACCCGCTGCCCATGCACGACCTGATCGAGGAGGGCCTGAAGGACGATGACCAGGTGGTGCGCGAGATGTTCGTCATGCGCGACAGCCGCGAGCTGGAGCCCGAGGGCGAGCGCCCGCCGGCCACCCTGGTCGATGATGAGCGGCACCAAAGCACCATCATGAGCCTGATGAACGGCTACGGCTTCATCCGCTTCCCGGACAACAACCTGTTCTTCCGGTACGACGACCTGCAGGACGTGGGCTTCGAGACCCTGCAGGTGAACGGTGCGGTGGAGTTCAACGTGGCGGTGAACCACAAGGGCCAGCGCGTGGCACGGAACATCACCGTGCCGGAGCCGCAGGAGGAGTGAGCGGGTTCAGGCGAAAGGCAACCGCAATGTGAAGGTGGTACCCTGGCCGGTGCCCGGGCTGGCCGCCTCCAGGTCCCCGCCGTGCGCGCGGGCCAGCTCGCGCATGCGCGCCAGCGTGCCCCGGCCCTGCGCCTCACCGGCGGTGGGGCGGCCCGGCAACCAGGCGTAGCGCACGAAGACCCGGTCCAGGTCGGCGGGGGAGAGCCCGATGCCGGGGTCCTGCACCGTGAGCACGGCTTGGTCCCCGGCAACGGTCAGCCGTACAAGGATGGTCGACTTTTCGGCCGAGAATTTCGATGCGTTGCTCAGCAAGGCGGAGATGATCCGGTCCAGATGCCCGGTGTTGCCGTTCACCACCGGCCCCTCGTCGATCTCGGCCACCAGTTGCTGGCCCTTGCGCTCCAGGCGGTGCCCCATGGCCGCCATGGCGGTACGCACCACGGCCGCCAGGTGAACGGGGGCGGTGGTGCCCAGGGCGGCCGAGCGGTCCACGCCGAACTCGTCCAGCAGGTCCTCCGTTTCGCGCAGGGCCTTGAAGAACTGCCGCTCGCCGAACTCGGCCAGCTCCGCGCGGTCCACGCCCGCGGTGCCTTCGGCCAGGTGCCGAAGGGCCTGGTGCATGCCCGCCAGGCGGTTGCGGATGTCGTGGGCGAAACGGTGCAGGCGCTCGGCCTGGCCGTCGTCCGCCGGTCGCAGGTTATCGGGGGCGGCGGGGTCAATGGGCATCGTGGGCCACCCGCTGGAGCATGTCCTCGAAGCTGTCCGAGTTGATCGGTTTGGACAGATAGCTGCAACCCTTCAGCGCATGGATCGCCTCCAGGATGTCCGGGCGGGTGCTGGCGGTGAGGAACAGGATGGGGATCGGGTCGGTGGCGTGGATCTCCTGGGCCAGTTGCAGCCCGTTCTTCTCCCCCTTGAGGTAGATGTCCATGATGATCACGTCCGGCCGTTGTTCCCGCAGGAAGACCTCGGCCTCCTCGGAACTGCGGGCGGTGCCCACCACGTCGAAGCCCATGCGTTCCAATTGGAGGCGGTAACCGAACGAGATGATGGTCTCGTCCTCGATGATGAGGATCTTCTTCATGGTGGGAGAGTTGCCCAAAGCTAACTCTTCCGCGCCTTGATATGGTCGTTCACCACATGGTGGAAGCCGTCCACGGTGAGGGCCTTTTCCACATAGCCGATCACCGACCGGAACGACAGGGCCCGGTCCAGGTCGGCCGGCCGGTTGCTCGATGAGAACATCACCACCGAGGTGATGCCGTTGGGCAGCAGCCGCTCCTGCTCGCAGGTGCCCAGCAGCTCGAAGCCGGTGAGGCGCGGCATGTTGATGTCCACGAACATGATGTCCGGCAGGTCGCTGCCCGTACGCAGGTAGTCCAGTGCGTCCTCGGCGTTGGTGAAGCAGGTGATCCGGCCGGTGTAGCCGGCCTTGCCCAGCACCAGTTTCGTCACGAAATTGCAGTCGTCCTCATCGTCCACGAGCAACACGTGGGCAACGGCGATATCGGTACCGGACTGGATCATCATCTATGGCCCCTTGGAACGCAGCCCGGCCGGCAAGGTTGCGCCGCCCGGGGACCGGTGCCTCCGGGGCCGTAACAGGCGGAGTTCCAACGGTGCGCGAGCGGAGTTCAGTCCTTGCGGCGGCGCTCGCCCCAGGTGGCGTACTGCGCGGTGGCGTGGGGTGCGCCGGGTTCGGGCGCATGGATCGCCTCGCAGGGTTCCAGTCCGGCCTGGAGCTGGGCCGGCAGCCGTTGGTACAAGGCGGTGCCCTCGGTCTTCCAGGCGATCATCTCGTCGCTCACGGCCTTCACCGCGCGGGCCGGGTTGCCCACGATCACCTGCCGCCGCTCCCAGATGCCGCCCTCGGGCAGGAAGGCCAGCGCGCCCACGATGCACTCCTCGCCCAGCACCACGCGGTCCATCAACACCGCGTTCATGCCCACCAGGCAATTGCGCCCCACGTGCGCGCCATGCACGATGGCGCCGTGGCCGATGTGCGCGCCCTCTTCCAGCACCACCGTCACCCCCGGGAACAGGTGCACGGTGCAGTTCTCCTGCACGTTGCAGCCGTCCTGCACCACGATGGACCCCCAGTCGCCGCGCAGGGCCGCGCCCGGCCCGATGTACACGTCGCGACCGATGGTCACATCACCGGTGACCGCCGCCTGCGGATGGACGAAGGCCGAGGGATGCACCACCGGCCGGTGTCCGTTGAACTTGTAGAGCATGATGGGCAAGGTATGCCGGCGGGGCCGTACCGGGCATGTTAAGGGCAGGTTAATAATTGCGGCCGCGCGGCTCGCCGGTGGCCGCCGCCGGATACATTTGCCCGCGTCCCATCCGATCATGTCGATAGAGAGCCTGCTCAATCTGTTCAAGCCCCGTGACCGGGTCTTCTACTACCACTTCGAGGCCTCGGCGGCCAATGTGCGGAAAATGAGCGAGGACCTGGTGGCGATCATGGCCACTGCGGCCGGGCCCGAGCGCACCGCGATGCTCGAGGGCTTGCAGCTGGCGGAGAACGCCAACGACGACCTGACGCACACGATCTTCAAGGACCTGGCGCGCAACTTCATCACGCCGTTCGACCGCGAGGACATCCACTACCTGGCCACCACGCTCGATGATGTGGCGGACTTCATCCTGGCATCGGGCAAGAACCTGGACCTGTTCGGCATCGACCGGCCCGATGAGACCTGCCGGGAGCTGGCGCGCCTGGTGCACGAGGGCGCGGGCATCGTGCAGCAGGCCGTGGAGCAGCTGCGGTACATGCACAAGGCGAACAGCAACTTCAACGAGTTCGTGGTGCGCATCAACAGCATGGAGAACGAGGCCGACGATGTGTACGCCCAGGCGATCAAGCGGCTCTTCGCCACCGAGAAGGACCCCATCGAACTGATCCGCATGCGCGAGGTGTACACCACCCTGGAGCTGGCCACGGACAAATGCGAGGACGTGGGCAATGTGATCGAATCGATCATGCTCAAGTATGCCTGAGCGATGACGCTGTTGATCATCATCATCGCGCTGGCGCTCATCTTCGACTACATCAACGGCTTCCACGACGCGGCGAACTCCATCGCCACGATCGTCAGCACCAAGGTGCTCACCCCCTTCCAGGCCGTGGTGTGGGCGGCCTTCTTCAACTTCGTGGCCTACTTCATCTTCAGCGACCACAACGTGGCCAACACCGTGGCCAAGACGGTGCACGAGGAGTTCATCACCCTGCGCGTGGTGCTGGCCGGGCTGGTGGCCGCCATCATCTGGAACCTGCTCACCTGGTGGTACGGGATCCCCAGCAGCAGCTCGCACACCCTGATCGGCGGCTTCGCCGGTGCGGCCCTGGCCGGCGCCGGCTTCAACATCAGCAGCGTGAACATGGCCAGCGTGGCCCTGATCGCCGGCTTCATCTTCCTGGCCCCGCTCATCGGCATGGTGCTCTCCACCATCATCACCCTGGTCACCCTCATCCAGAAGCTCTGGATCAAGCTCCTGTTCCTGTTCGGCGGCACGGCCGTGATCGTGCTCTTCTTCCTGGAGAACAACGACCTGCGCATCGGCCTGGTGATCTTCGCGGCGATCTTCGGCGTGGCCTTCGCGTGGGACCTCACGCGCCAGCCCAATGCCGCCCGCACGGCCAACCTCTACAAGCGCCTGCAACTGCTCAGCTCGGCCGCCTTCAGCATCGGCCACGGCGGCAACGATGCCCAGAAGGTGATGGGCATCATCATGGTGGCCCTGGTGGCCGCCGGCGTGAAGGACGACCTCAGCGACATGGACGCCTGGGTGCCGCTGGCCTGCTACGGCGCCATCGGCCTGGGCACGCTCAGCGGCGGATGGAAGATCGTCAAGACCATGGGCACCCGCATCACCAAGGTGACCCCCCTGGAGGGCGTGTGCGCCGAATCCAGCGGGGCGCTCACCCTGTACATGACCGAGCAGATGGGCATTCCCGTGAGCACCACGCACACCATCACCGGGGCCATCATCGGCGTGGGCGCCACCAAGCGGCTCAGTGCCGTGCGCTGGGGCGTCACCCTGCGCCTGCTCTGGGCATGGGTGCTCACCATTCCCGTGAGCGCCACGCTCGCCGCCCTGGTCTGGTACCTCTGCGGCTTCTTCGGCATCTGACCGCCCCACGCCCCCGGGGCCCTATCCTTGTGGCATGGACCACCTGAAGGCATGGGCCGCAGCGACCTGGATCGCCTGCTGCGGCGGGGCCGGGGCACAACCCATCGCGCCCTACGACCCGCTCCCCTACGTGGACCCCATGATCGGCACCCAGCGCATGGGCCACGTGTACCCCGGTGCCACCGCGCCCTTCGGCATGGTGCAGTTGAGCCCCGACACCGACACCATCCCCTACGCGGTGAACGGCCGGTACAACCCCGATGTCTATGCCACATGCAGCGGGTACCGATACGATGATCCCACCATCGTGGGCTTCAGCCATACCCACTTCAGCGGTACGGGCCACAGCGACCTGGGCGACATCCTGCTCATGCCCACGCAAGGCCGCCTGCAGCTCAACCCCGGCACCGCCGATGCGCCCCGCACCGGTTACCGATCGGCATACGACCACGCCAACGAGACCGCCCGCCCCGGCTACTACAAGGTGCTGCTGGACGACCACGGGATCACCGCCGAGCTCACCGCCACCACACGCACCGGCATGCACCGCTACACCTTCCCCCGGACCGACAGCGCGCACGTGGTGCTGGACCTGGTGCACGGCATCTACAAGCACGCGGACAAGAACGTGTGGACCTTCGTGCGGGTGGAGAACGACACGCTCGTGACCGGCCACCGCCAGACCACCGGCTGGGGCCGCACGCGCACGGTCCACTTCGCCATGGCCTTCGACCGGCCCATCATGCGGTACGGCCGGCAACCCGATCAACGGCCCACGGAATACAAGGGCTTCTGGCGCCGGTTCGATGAGACGCGCGACTTCCCGGAGATGGCCGGCCGTGAGCTGCGCGCCTGGTTCGGCTTCGACCTGCAGGACGACCGCCAACTGCAGGTGAAGGTGGCCCTGAGCAGCGTGAGCAGTGCGGGCGCCGTGCTGAACCTGAACGCCGAGGTGCCGCACTGGGACTTCGATGGCGTGGTGCGGCAAACCCAGGACGATTGGCGCCGCGAGCTGGGCCGCATCCACATCGCCAGCAAGCGCCACGAGGTGCGCGTGAACTTCCACACCGCCATGTACCACGCCTTCCTGGCGCCCACCGTGTACATGGACGTGGACGGCCGGTACCGCGGGCTGGACCAAGGCATCCACCGGGCCGAGGGCTTCGTGAACCATGGCACCTTCTCGCTGTGGGACACCTACCGGGCGCTGCACCCGCTGTTCCACATCATCCAGCGCGATCGGTCGGCCCACCTGGTGAACAGCATGCTGGCCCACTATGACCAGAGCGTACACCGCATGCTGCCCATCTGGAGCCACCACGCCAACGAGAACTGGTGCATGATCGGCTACCATGCCGTGAGCGTGATCGCCGATGCGCACCTCAAGGGCATCGGCGGCTTCGACCCGCACCATGCCCTGGACGCCTGCGTGGCCACCGCCACCAACAAGGGTTTCGACGGCATCGGCGCCTACATGGAGAAGGGCTTCGTGCCCGAGGACGTGAGCGGTGCCAGCGTGAGCAAGACCCTGGAGTACGCCTACGACGACCGGTGCATCGCGTTGATGGCCGAACGCCTCGGTCGTACGCCGGAGGCGAAGCACTTCACCACACGCAGCTTCTTCTTCCACAATGTGGCCGATCGCACCAGCGGCTTCATGCGCCCGCGCGACAGCACCGGGGCGTGGCTGGCCGACTTCGACCCGCTCGATACGCACCAGAAGGGGTTCATTGAGGGCAACGCATGGAACTACGGCCTGTACGTGCCGCACGAGCCCGTGGCCCTGGCCAACTTCCATGGCGGTCCGGCACGCTTCGGGCAGCATCTCGATTCGCTCTTCACCATGGACCTGCCGGACAAGTACTTCGCGCGGACCGAGGACATCACGCGCGAGGGCATCATGGGCGCCTACGTGCACGGCAACGAGCCCAGCCACCATGTGCCCTACCTCTACAACCACACCGACCGCCCGTGGATGACCGGTGTGCGGGTGCGCGCCGTGCTGGACCGCATGTACCGCCCGACCCCCGACGGCCTCAGCGGCAACGACGATTGCGGGCAGATGAGCGCCTGGTACATCTTCAGCGCGCTCGGCTTCTATCCCATGGCGCCGGGCACCGACCGCTATGAGCTGGGCGCCCCGGTGGTGGACCGCGCGGAGATACCGTTGGGCAACGGCCGCACTTTCACCGTGGCCACCAAGGGGCAGGGGCCGAAGAACGTGTACGTGCAAGCCGTGCGGCTCAACGGCGAGCCGCTGGACCGCACGCACATCACCCACGGGGAGATCATGGCGGGCGGCACCTTGGAATTCACCCTGGGGCCCCGGCCGCC